>JAGQRJ010000729.1 GCA_020425635.1 Planctomycetota bacterium
CCCCGACGACCCGCAGGCGGCGCTGACCAGCGCCAGGGCGCTGGTCACCTTGGGGCGACGCGAGGAGGGGCGCGCGGCCCTGGAGCGTTGCCTGGAGCTGGCCCCGCCTGGCCACCCGCTCCACCGGGCCGCCGCCGAGCTGCGGACACGCCTCGACGCGGAGGCGCGCGAGGAGGGCGGGCACTAGCCCGCCTGCCGGTCCCCAGGGAGCGGGTAGACTGCGCGCTTATGTCGACGGAGCGCCTGCCCTTGGAGTCCGTGCTGGCCCAGGTCAGCCGCTCGTTCTACCTCTCGCTGCGGCTCCTGCCTGGCGCGACCCGTCACGCCGTGGGCTTGGCCTACCTCCTCGCGCGCCTCGCCGACACGGTGGCCGACACCCGCGCGGTCCCGCGCGCCCAGCGCCTGGAGCTGCTCCAGGCCTTGCTCGACGCCTACCGCGGCGGCCGGCCGGACCCCGAGCTCGGGCAGCAGCTCGCGAGCTTCCCCGTGACCGCCGACGTGACCCCCGGCGAGCAGGTGCTGCTGGGCGAGCTGCCCACCCTGCAGCGCCTGTTGGCCGAGGAGCGGGCGGGCGACCGGGGGCGGATCCTGGCCGTGATCGAGACCCTGCTCGGCGGCATGCAGCTCGACCTCGAGCGCTTCCCCGGCGAGTTCGAGGGCGAACTCGCGAGCCTCGAGCAGCAGTCGGAGCTCCACGACTACTGCTACCGGGTCGCGGGGTGCGTGGGCGAGTTCTGGTCGTGGATCCACCTCGATCACCTGCCTTCGCTGCGGCGGGTCGACGCCGCGAGCTGGGTCGAGGACGGAGTCCGCCTGGGCCACGCGCTGCAGTTGACCAACGTGCTGCGCGACTTGCCGCGCGACCTGCGCCACGGCCGCTGCTACCTGCCGCGGGCCGACCTCGAGCGGGTCGGGCTGACCCCGAGGGCTCTGCTCGAGCCGCAGAGCTGGGGCGCGTTGGCGCCGGTCTACGGCGAGCACCTGACCCGCGCTCTGGCCCACGCCGACGCCGGGCTGCGCTACGTGCTCGCCACGCCCGCCCGCGAACCCAAGCTGAGGCTCGCGGGAGCGCTGCCCTTGCTCCTCGCCGTCCGTACGCTGGGAGTCGTGGCCCAGGGGAACCCCCTCGACCCGGCGTCCCCGCGCAAAGTCGCCCGGCGCACGGTCTACGCGCTCCTTGGGCGCACCGCGTTGGCGGCGCGCGAGGACCGCCGCCTGTGGGGGCTCTATCGCCGGGTGCGCCGCGAGGCGGGGTTTCCGCTCGGCCGCGGGGGCGGGTTTCCGCTCGCGAGCGGCGACGCGATCGGCGACCCTCTGGGGTGAAGGTGCCACGCATGAACCCCCGGCTCGCCCCCGAACACGTCGACGCCCCGGCCGCGCCCGGCGCCGAGCAGGCGCCCATGCTCGAGCGCTGCGGTCGTCTGCGCGAGTACTGGTACGTCGCCTGCACCAGCGCGGAGCTCCGCGACGCCCCCCTGGGGCGGGTGATCCTCGAAGAGGCGCTGGCGGTGTTCCGCGACGCCCAGGGTCAGCCCGTCGTGGTGCGCGACCGCTGCCTGCACCGCAACGCCATGCTCTCCGAGGGCGAGGTCGTCGGGGGCTGCCTCAAGTGCCCGTACCACGGCTGGACCTACGACGCGCGCGGGAACTGCGTGCGGATCCCCAGCGAGGGGCAGGATTGCGCGCTCCCCAAGGAGCGCCTGCGGCGCTACCCGGCGCGCGAGCAAGACGGGCTGGTGTGGGTGTGGATGGGGGCGGACCCCCAAGCGATCGACAAGGACCCCTTCCCCATGCCCCACTACGACGAGCCGGGCTGGGGCGCCTACTACATGGTCACGCACTTCGAGAACAGCGTGACCAACTGCGCCGAGAACTTCATGGACGTGCCGCACACGGTGTTCGTGCACAAGGGGTGGTTCCGCAGTACGACTCGCAAGCAGATCCGCGCCGTGGTCGAGCGCACCCGCGACAGCGTGCTCGTGACCTACCACCAGCCGCACGACTCGATCGGCTTCACCGGCTTCCTGCTCAACCCGAGCCGGGAGCCCATGGTCCACACCGACAAGTTCTACCTGCCCAACATGACGCGGGTCGACTACGACTTCGGCTCCAAGCGCTCGTTCATCATCACCTCCCACAGCTGCCCCGTCGGCCCCTACGAGACGCGGGTCTACACCCTGATCAGCTTTCGCCTGGGCAACCGCCTGCTCAACCGCCTCGGGCGGCTCCTCCTCCCGCCCTACACCCGACAGGTGATCTGGCAGGACGTGGTGATCATGGCCAACCAGGGAGCGTCGCTGAGGCGCTACGGCGAGGACTTCCGCAACTCCCCCTGCGACGTGATCCACCGCTACATCGAGAGCCTCCGCGAGCACGAGGCGCGGGGCGGCGCGACCGCGCCGCCTCCGCAGACGACCGAGGTCGACTTCTTCGTGTGAGTAGCTCCGAGGCGGTCGTCCGCACCGCGATCCCCGCGGACAACGCCCAGCTCTGCGCGCTGTTCTCGGCGACCCCCATGGAGTCGGACCTCGTGCTCAGCGTCGAGCGCGACCCCGACTTCTTCGCGCTCTATCGACTGCAGGGGCCGGACCACGCGGTCACCGTGGCCGAGGTCGAGGGCGAGATCGCGGGCATGGCGACCTCGATCGCGCGCGACGGCTACATCGAGGGGCAGCGAACGCGGGTTGGTTACGCCGGCGACCTGCGGCTCTCGAGCAAGCTCCGCGGCGGCTTCTTCCTCGGCCGGACCTTCGCCGACGGGTTCCGCGAGCACTGCGCGCGCTTCGGGTGCGAGGTGATGTACACCGCGATCTTCGCCTCCAACCGGGTCGCGATCCGCGCGCTGGTGCGGCGCAGCAAGCGCTTCCCCGACAAGCCGATCTACCGCCCTTGGCTGGACTACGACATCCTGAACGTCATGTTCACCTGGCGCCGCGCGCCGCGCCCGAGCGCCTTCGTGGTGCGGCGGGCGACCGCCGCCGACCTGGGGGCGATCGCCGCGCTCCTCGCTCGAGACCACGCCGCGCGCCCGTTCGGCTACGCGATCGACGAGGGCGTGCTCCGCGAGCGCGTCGCGACCTGGCCCGACTTCGGCGTGGAGAACTTCTATCTGGCCTGGCGCGGCGAGGCGCTCGTGGGCGTGGCCGCGCCCTGGGACGCCCACGCGGTGAAGCGCTTCCGGGTGCTCGACTACCGCGGCTCCATGCGCTGGGCCCGCCGCGGCTTCAACCTCGGCGCGAAGCTCGGCGGCTTCACTTCGCTCCCCGCGCCGGGGGGGCTCCTGCGCTATTGCTACCTGACTCACGTCAGCGTCGTCGACGACGACCCGGCGGTCATGGCCGCGCTCCTCGACCGGATCTACGCGGACCTCCACGGCCGGGGCTACGCCTTCCTCACCGCCTACCGCGGGGCCGGCGACCCCCTGGCCCCGGCCTTCGACCGCTACCGCTGCATCGCGTTCCCCGCCAAGCTCTTCACCGTGAGCCTCCCAGGCAGCCGCTTCAACGACTGGGACCCCGGCCCCGCGCGCCCTGGCTTCGAGATCGCGTTCGCCTGAGGCCCGCGCTCGGACTCCCGGGCCCAAGCTTCGAGATCGGGGTTGGCCGAAATCAGGACGGGTGCGTTAGAACAGGGGCCATGACCGCTCGCGCCTGCGCCGCCCTGCTCTGGATCGCCGCCACCCTCTGCTTGGCGGAGGACGCGCCCCAGCTCGCCGAGGGGGTGGACGTCCCCCACTACAACCAGATCGGGCGCGACCTGGTCGGGCAGCTCGGGGGCTGGGGCAAGGCCTTCGTGAAGGGCGACCTGGCGACCCTCAGCTCGGCCGTTGCCGACGTCCCCTGCGTGGGTCCCGCGCGCGCAGCGCTCGAGCTCGCCCCGCCGCTGAGCGCCTGGACCGTCGGGCCGGGCGCCGAGCTGCCGCTGGAGGCGTTCTGGAGCACCTGGCGCGCGCGGTGGAAGACCGTGGACGAGGTGTTGTTCAAGCTCGACCGGATCGAGGAGGTCTCGGCTGACGGTTGGATCGAGGCCCGGGCGCGCTTCGAGGTGGTCGGCGAGGGGGCCGAGGGCGGGCGACTGCTCGAGAGCTTCGTCGTGGGTGGCCGCTGGCGCGAGCGGCCCGGCGAGAGCCCGCTCCCGGCGGCCCTGCGCGTCGAAGGCGGCCAGGGCGCGAGCGGCCCAGGCGACCTGCTGGTCGACGAGGCCGCCGCGCGCGGGATCAGCTTCTTTGGCCGCCCCGACTCCCGCTTCCTCCCGCCTTCCAAGGCGCTGCGCTACCAGGTGATCCGTCACGCGGTCGGCGGCGCCTCCGCCGGGGACATAGACGGCGACGGCTTCGACGACCTGCTCCTGACCTCGGGCGAAGGCCTGCGCCTGTTTCGCTGCTCTCCCGCCGGCCAGTTCAGCGACGTGACCGACGCCGCGGGGCTCGGCGGCTTGAAGCACGTCAACGTGGGGCTGTTCGCCGACTTCGACAACGACGGCGACGCCGACCTGTTCCTCGGGCGCTTCTACGGGGCCAACCAGCTCTTCCAGAACGACGGGGCGGGGAGGTTCACGGACGTGACCGCGGCCTCGGGGCTCGAGGCCGACGACATGACCGCGGTGGCCTGCGCCCTCGACGCCGACGGCGACGGGCTGCTCGACCTTTACCTTGGGCGCTTCCTCGACGCCAAGACCGAGGTCCCCGACGCGATCCTCTACACCCGCAACGGGGCCAAGAACCGCCTCTACCGCGGCAAGGGGGGCCTCGCGTTCGAGGACGTGAGCGCCGCCTCGGGGGCGGACGACGAGGGCCTGACCCTCGGGGTCGGCGCCGCGGACTACGACGAAGACGGCGACCAGGACCTCTACCTGAGCAACGACTACGGGCGCAACGTCTTCCTGCAGAACCAGGGCGACGGGACCTTCCGCGACGTGGCGCTCGACAACGGGACCCTCGCGATCTCGGGGGGCATGAGCGTGGCCTGGGGCGACGTCGACGGCGACGCGAAGCTCGACCTCTACGTCTCGAGCATTCGCTCCAACCAACGCTGGTTCAGCGAGGACGTCAACATTCGCCGCTACGTGCTGAACATCGTGCAGAGCCAGCGCCGCGAGCGCCTGCAGGCGCTGTTCCTCGACATGCGCAAGCACCTCGGCGAAGACTGGGACCAGGTCGGCAAGCGTTCGCTGGCCGGCAACTACCTCATGCGCCAGACCGAAGGGGGTCGCTTCGAGGACGTGAGCTGGGAGGCCGGCGCTCGCCCGCCCGGCTGGTATTGGAGCTCGGGGTTCCACGACCTGGACAACGACGGGCGGGTCGACGTGCTCGCGATCAACGGCTGGATCACGGGCAAGGAGAAGGACGACTTGTGACTGCCCTTCGCCGAAGGCGCCGTGGGCGCCTCCTCAGCCGCTGAAGAAGAGACGATCTACACCGACCTGTTCCTCGGTCCGCGCTCCTGGAACGGCCGCGAGCGCAACCGCTTGCTGCTCAACACCGGGCGTTGGCCGCTGATCGACGTGAGCGCGGCCACGGGCGCCGACGACCGCCGCGACGGCCGGGGCATGGCCGTGTCCGACTTCGACCACGACGGCGACGTCGACTTCGCGGTGGCCAACTACGAGGCCCCGGCCAGCCTCTGGATCAACCGCTGGGGCCAGGCGCGGGGCTGGGTGGCCGTGCGGCTCGAGGGCCGCAAAGTCAACCGCGACGCGATCGGCGCCACCCTGGTGGCCCACGTCGGCGAAGCGCGCATGCTGCGCGTGGTCGGCGCGGGGCACGGCTACGCCGGGCAGAACTCCCTCGAGCAGCTCTTCGGCCTCGGAGACGCCGCGCGGATCGACGCGCTCGAGGTCCGCTGGCCCGACGGCAGCCGCGAGCGCTTCGGGCCTCTCGCCGCGGGGACCCGCGTGCGTCTGGTCCAGGGCGAGGGCGCCGCTCCAGAGGGTGGCGTGGAGGAGAGCCAGGCGGGGGTGCCCCTCGTTCCGCCCCCAGAGGACTTCGAGCTCCCGCGCTGGCTGTGGCTGGCCATGATCATCCCGCCGCTGTTCTTGATCGGAATGGCGACCCTGACCCGCAAGCTGGGCAGCGGAGGAGCCGAGCCCCAGGCCGGTCCCTCAGAGCAACCTCCAGCGTAGCCCCCAGCGGGGGAGAGGCTTCGGACTCGGGCGCGGGGCGGCGTGGTCGGGCCGGGTTTGGGTGTAAGATGACCCGGTGAAGTTCCTCACCGGAATCCCCGTGGTCGATGGCGTCGTGATCGGCGAGGCGTACCTCCTCGACACGGAGAACTACGCCGTCACGCAGCGCTTCGTGCACCCGCCCACGCCGGCGGCGGCCGAGCGCGAGTGGGCCCGGTTCCAAGGGGCGACCGAGAACGCCAAGCTCGCCGTCGCGAGCGAGCTCGACGAGAACGTGCGCGAGAAGCGGCTGACGGACTCCACCGCCAAGATCTTCCACGGTCACAAAGAGATGTTCGACGATCCGAGCATCGCCAAGTACGTGCGCGAGCGGGTGTTCGAGTCCTACTGGTCGCCGGAGTATGCGGTCAGCCGCAAGCTCAACTCGATCCGCAAGCAGTGGTCGGCGATCCCGATCCTGCGTCAGCGCCTCAGCGACCTCGACGACGTGCAGAACCGCTGGCTGCAGCAGCTCCTGGGCAAGAAGCGCGAGGGACTGCGCGACCTGGATCGCGACGTGATCTTGATCGCCCGCGACCTGACCCCCGCGCAGACGGCGAACCTCCCGCTGAAGTGGGTGCGCGGCTTCGCCACCGAGCTCGGCGGCAAGACGAGCCACACGGCGATCATCGCGCAGAGCCGCCAGATCCCCGCCGTGGTCGGCGTCAACGGGCTCACGGCCGTGCTCGGCGGCGGCGAGACCGTGATCGTCGACGGGCTCGAGGGACAGGTGATCATCGACCCCGACCCGGGGACGGTCGCCCAGTACCGCGAGCGCCAGGAGAAGTACGAGCGCTACCTGCGCGAGCTCGAGGAGCTGCGCCTGCTCCCCGCGGAGACCCGCGACGGGGCCCGGGTGCGGATCTTCGCCAACATCGAGTACCCGGAAGAGATCGAGTCCGCGGTCGCCGCGGGGGCCGAGGGGATCGGGCTCTACCGCACGGAGTTCCTCTACGAGCATGGACGGCCCGAGCCCGACGAGGAGGAGCACTTCCGCGCCTACTCCAAGGCGGTCGACCTGCTCGGCGGGAAGCCGCTGGTGATCCGGACCCTCGACCTGGGCGCCGACAAGTTCACGCCGGAGGGCTTCGCCGACGAGCAAAACCCGTTCCTCGGCTGCCGCTCGATCCGCTACTGCTTGCTCGAGCGACGCGACGTGTTCGAGCAGCAGCTGCGCGCGATCTTGCGCGTCAGCGCCATGGGCGACGTGCGGATCATGCTGCCCATGATCTCCTCCCTCGAGGAGCTCGAGCTCGCGAAGAAGATCATCGAGGGCGTGAAGCTCGGCCTGCGCGAGCAGGGCGTCCCCTTCAACGAAGAGATCCTCGTCGGGATCATGATCGAGGTGCCCTCGGCTGCGCTGATGGCCGACGTGCTCGCGCGTCACGCGGACTTCTTCAGCATCGGCACCAACGACCTGGTGCAATACACCCTCGCCGTGGACCGCGTCAACGCGCGGGTCGCGGAGCTGTATCAGCCGACCCACCCCGCGGTGTTTCGCCTCGTGCTGCAGACGATCGAGGCCGCGCGTCGGCAAGGGATCCCGGTCAGCATCTGCGGCGAGCTCTCGGGCGAGCCGCACTTCGCGCTGCCCCTGGTGGGGCTGGGCATGCGCGACCTGTCCATGACCTCGTCCACGATCCCCAGGGTCAAGCGCTTCATTCGCTCCATCAGCGCGCTGGAGGCCGGGCGCACGATCGACAAGGTGCTCGCGCAAGAGACCGCGACCGAGAGCCTGGACATGCTGCTCCTCCGCGCCCAGGAGATCGACCCGGAGCTCTACGGGTCGCCCGCCGAGTCGCTCACGTAGAACGACCTCGTGCATTGCACAGCAAGGGGTTGCGTGCGTGAGCCGTACCGCCCTCCGCGTGTCGTAGGGGCAACGGAAGCTGGGGCGCGTGGGGAGAACGGGTCTGGCGAGCTCGGGCGGACGTTGGCGGTGTCCCGTTTCCGAAATCCCTGGCGGCTCCGAAAACTCCACGGTCAGCCACACGAGGAGGCAATTTGAGCGCAGCACTTGGGGCGGCCCGCCCCGCAGCAGGCCCCGCGGGCTTGCTAGACAAGCCGAGGGCCCAGCTTGCGTTAGGCCGGGGCGCGAAGTATAGTCCCCCGGCGTGGGGAAGGGGGTTCCCTGAAGTCGTAGTTCGGTCGCGCGGGGAGGATCCTCGCCGGAACGACCGGGTTGTGACTCAGGGCTCCGTCGCCCAGCCAGGAGGGCTGTAGTGCTAGGGAGGAACAAGCCGATCCTCGCGATCGACATCGGGTCGAGCGAGATCAAGGCGCTGGAGGTCAGCGACACCTCCCGGGGAATCACCCTGACCGGATTCGGCCGCGCCCGAATCGGCAGCCAAAACGACACGATCATGGCGATCAACGAGCTGATGCAGCAGTGTCGCTTCAAGACCAAGCGCTGCGTGACCTCGGTGTCCGGCCGCTCGGTGATCGTGCGCTACGTCGACATGCACCAGATGTCCGAGGAGGACCTCAAGCAGGCGATCCGCTTCGAGGCCGACAAGTACATCCCCTTCGAAGTCGACGACGTGGTCATGGACACCCAGATCCTCGAAGACAACGTCGCTTCCTCGGACCAGGCCAGCATGCGCGTGCTCCTCGTGGCGGTGCGCAAGAGCCTGATCGAAGAGCACCTGCTCCTGCTGCAGGAGGCGGGGCTCTCCCCGCTGACGATCGACGTCGACGCCTTCGCGCTGGGCAACGCCTTCGAACTGCGCGCCTCGCGTCAGGGGGGGCTCTCGCCCGAGAAGGTCGTGGCCCTGATCGACATCGGCGCCAACAAGACGAACATCAACATCCTCAAGGGCCCGGTGAGCTACTTCACCCGCGAGGTCTACCTCGCGGGCAACGACTTCACCGAGGCGGTCTCCCGGAAGTTCAACCTCGAGCCCGACGAGGCCGAGCGCTTCAAGGCCGACCCGGGGGATCAGGCGACCGACGTCGAGGAGGCGATCCTGCCGACCCTCGACGACCTCGGCAACGAGATCCAGCTCTCCTTCGACTACTTCGAGAACCAGTTCGATCGGGTCGTCGAGGAGGTCTACGTCAGCGGCGGCAGCGCCAGGCTCCCAGGCCTGCAGCGCGCGTTCGAGGGCGCGTTCGAAAAGAGCGTCGTGTTCTGGAATCCGCTCGAGGGCGTCGAAGTCGCCGCGGGCAAGATCGATACCCGAGTGCTCGAAGCCTACGCCGGTCAGCTGGCGGTCGGGGTCGGCCTCGCGACCCGCGTGAGGAGGTGGTAGCGTGCTCGCCATGATCCAGGTAAACCTGCTCCCCCCGGAGTATCGGCAGCGAGACGGGACGAACATGCCCCTCCTGCTCGCGGCCGCCCTCGGGGTCGCGATGGTGCTCGGAATGATCTTCTGGTGGTTCACCCTCAGCCAAGAGGTGACCCAGCTCGAGTCGACCCTCGTCGCGCGGCAGGCCGAAGAGGCCAAGCTCCAGGAGGAGGCGAAGAAGGTCAAGGCGATCCAGGACGAGATCAACGAGCTTCGCACGCGCCAGGAGACGATCATCGACATCAGTCAGTCGAAGGTCATGTGGTCGCTGAAGCTCGAGCAGCTCAGCGAGCTCATGTCCAAATACAAGGACTTCTGGGTCGACAGCATTCGCCTGCTGCCCGGCGCCAGCCAGCGGCTCTCCATGAGCTGCTCGGCCCTCGACTACGACCTGCAGCGGGTCGCGAGCTTCCGCCGTGCGCTCAAGGAAGACCCGAACTTTGCCTACCACTTCGACGGCCTGAAGAGCGACCGCGCCTCGCGCGAGGAGATCGAGGGTTACGTCAACGCGAAGGAGAAGGCGAGCTTCGAAGTCAGCTTGCCCTTGGCCTCGACTCGCATCGCGAAGAAGGGTCGCTAAGCCATGAACAGCAACAAGGAAGTCAAGCAGGCGATCCTGTTCTTCGCGGTCTGCGCCCTCGGCGCGCTGGTGGCCTACTACTTCGTCTACACGGCGCAGGAGGAGAAGGCCCGGCTCGAGGCCGAGATCGCCACGGTGGACGCGAGCATCGCGGACCTCAAGGTCAGGGTCTCCAAGCGCGAAGAGCTCGAGAGCCAGCTGCGCAACATCAAGGAGAGCCTCTCTCAGTTCATTACGATCCTCCCGTCGCCCCTGGTCGCGACCGAGGAGCGGCTCTACGAGCTGATCGCCGAGAAGACCAAGCGCGCTCAGTTCAAGATCGACGACATTCAGATCATCAATCGCAAGGGCACCGGCAGCAAGAAGAAGGGCGGCGGCTTCCAGGAGCTGTCGGTCAAGGTTCAGGCCGAGGCCACCTACGAGCAGTTCCTCAAGTTCCTCAACTCCCTGGAAGCACACGAGACCTTCCTCGCCGTCAAGGAGTTCACCGTGACGCCGTCCCGCCAGGGCACTGACGACCTGGCCGAGAACGCCCCGTTGCCGCTCAACATCTCGCTGAGTGTCTCCACCTATCGCTACGAGGGAGGGAAGTAATGCTGCGCATGCGTCACGTCGCGATCGTCGCGGTAGGCCTGCTCGCCGTCGGGGGGGCGACCTACGCCCAGGACGACGACAAGAAGGACAGCGAGTTCGTCCTGCTCAACAAGTACCGCGAGTCGGTGCGTGCGGAGCGCTGGAAGGACACGATCGCGCTCTACGAGCAGCTCCGGGGCTTCCCGGCGCACACCGACCTCACGGTGCAATACCTCTATGCGGTCGCGCAGTACAACCTCGGTCAGCTCAAGCCTGCGGAGACCATGCTCAGCACGGTCCTCTCCGAAGAGAGCAAGCACGTCGAGGCGCTCTACCTGATGGCCAAGGTCTACGCCAAGCAGGCCCAGGTCGAGAAGAACCCGATCCGCAAGCAGCAGCTCGACCTCAAGGCCAAGGACACGCTGATCGTCGCCGCCGGCGCCGGACAGTACGTCTACCGGGACATTCAGAGCCCCGACGGCGCCAAGCTGTTCGAGAAGCTCGCTCAGGACTCGAAGTTCGTGCTCGAGGTCATGAAGGCGTCGAGCGGTCACACGGTCTCCACGAGCGGGATTCACAACCCGTTCCGCAGCCCGCTGCGCAAGAAGACCGAGGAGGGGGCCGAGGGCGAAGACCAGGTCGACGTCATCGAGGGCGACGAGGAGTTCGAGCGTCGGCTCGAGAAGCTCTACAAGGAGCTGGTCGAGCTGGCCGCGGACGAGCAATACACCGAGCTCGAGAACAAGCTCGAGCAGGTCGGTGACCTGCTCGCCCGCTACGGCCCGGGCGCCTCGGAGAAGTCTCGCGAGATCCGCGAGCGCTTCGAGCAGAAGTTCAAGGAGTTCGACGTCATCCTCAAGATGGTCAAGCTCCAGGAGTGGGTCAGCGAGGGCAACACCGAGCTGGAGACCATGGTCCAGTCGATCGAGAACGAAGAGTACGACATCGCGCTCGCCTCGTTCGCGCAGATCGAGAACATCGTCAACGACATGAAGAAGGAGGAGGACCCGATCTTCGAGCGCAACGCTCAGATGCTCTACCTCCGCGGCAAGCAGCTCGCCGAGCGCGCTCAACGCTACAAGGAGATCGCCGAGTTCAAGCTCCCGATCACCGGGATCGTGATCGCGTCGAAGGCTGTCGCCCAAGGTGACGCCAACGCCTACGACAGCGCGATCATCAACGACCACATTCACAGGGTGGGGGACCAGGTCTTCGACGAAGAGAAGGCCATCGACCCCAACCCGAACCTCAAGCTGCACGAGTTGACGGAGACCACGGTTACCTTCGACTACTACGGCACGAAGTTCGTCCGGGCGATCAAGAGTCGTAGCGATGCTGAGGCTGCTGGTGGGGCAGTCGAAGGTCCGGAATAATCGGCAAGCAGCGCTCGAAGTATCCAGAAACACGAGATAAGATCTTTGACCCCACAGGCGGGACGTGGGGCCAGGTAAAAGGGGGGAACCATGAACGTGCGGTCAAACGCCAGGCTGGCGGCCGCAATCTGCGTCCTGGCTGGGATGGCTTTCGGGCCAGCTCAGGCTCAGGAGGACGAGCTCCCGATTCCCGGGACGCCCGGATCGACCACGGACAGCTTGCTGATCGACCTCGACGTGACCGACATGCCGCTGGCAAAGGTCATGGACGTGATCGAGCGCCAGGTTCAGGTCAACATCATCGTTGACCCGAACATCGACGTCACGGTGACCGAGCGCTTCCGCTCGATCAACTGGCGGCTCGCTGTCGACCTGATCGCCAAGACCTACAACTGCGAGGTCGAGGAGATCGAGGGCGCGCTCTACATCAAGCAGCCGCCGAAGGTGACGCTGACCTTCACGGACGCGAACATCCGCACCGTGCTCCAGCTCATCGCCCAGTACGCGGGCAAGAACATCATCATCGCCCCCGAGATCACCGGCAAGATCACCGTCGACCTCCACGAGGTGCACTGGCTCGACGCCCTCGAGGCGATCGTCGAGACCAGCGGCCCCTTCGCGGTGGTCAAGGTCGGCGACGACGACCTCCTGCGGATCGTGACTCGCGACTCGATCAAGCAAGAGCTCGAGACCGTCGTGCTGCCCCTGAAGTTCTCGCGTCCTCCGGCGATCTACAACGCCGTGCCGCCGAAGCAGGTGGGCAACAACGCGAACTCGTCCGCTGCGGTCTTCGTCGGCCAGCGTCCCACCCAGGCGGTGACGGACGTGCGCACGACCTTCACCCTGTTCCGCGCGCTGCAAGAGATCGTCAAGAACGCCGACATCGCCGGCGCCTACCTCGACTACGACCTCCAGAGCAACGCCTTCGTGGTCACCGCGACCCCGCCGCTCCTGGCGCAGCTCCGCGACATCATCGCCAAGGTCGACCGCGAGCCCGACCAGATCTTCTGCGAAGTTCGCTTCGTCGCGACGCGCGACAACGACTTCGAGCAGACCGGGATCGAGTTCTCCTCGGGGAGCGAGTTCGACGGCCTGCGCATGGCCGGCCCCTTCCGTGACGACTCGGGCACCAAGCGTCAGATCGAGCAGTTCCGGGCCGACCCCACGGCGCCGGGCACGGTCGAGCGCTTCACGACGCTCTCGGGTGAATACCCGTTCCTGCTCGGCGAGCGCTCGCTGAGCAGCCAGAACGGCTTCATTCCGGCGCTCCTCGACTACTCCGGGCTGAACATGACCCTGAACATGATCCACCGCGACGACCGCTCGAAGATCGTGCAGTCGCCGTCGCTGTTCATGCAGGACAACACCGACGCGGTGATCTTCGTCGGTGAGAACGTGCCCTACGCCCAGCTGCAGAGCCAGCCGGACGCCAACGGTAACGTGATCCAGACCCTGACCGAGGGCGACGAGTCGCCGGTCGCGATCGGCTTCAGCCTCTTCCTGCAGCCGCACGTGATCCCCAACGACAACCGCGTGGTCATGACCGTGATCCCGCGCGTCAACGCCCTGATCGGCACCACGTCGCCGATCGCCGGCTTCGAGCTCTTCGGCTTCGGTGACCTGCAGATCAACCTGCCCCGCACCCGCGAGCAGGCCCTGGTCTCCCAGATCATGCTCCGCGACACCCAGACCGCCGTGCTCGGCGGGCTGCGCACCCGCAACCAGGGTCTGGTGATCAAGGCCGTGCCGATCCTCTCGAGCATTCCGATCATCGGCAACCTGTTCAAGTCGACCACGACCACGAACTCGGTCGAGAACCTCACGGTCTTCATCTCGCCCACGATCGTGCGGCAGGCGTCCACCGTGAACTCGATCTTCCTGCGCGCCAGCAAGCGCGTCGAGCAAGACGACTGGTTCTACAAGAACCAGGACGCCCCGACCGAGGACGAGAAGATCGACGCCCTCGAGGAAGAGGACGGCAAGTAGGGGCCCCCGCGCCCCGCTTCCTCCCAAGGATTTGGGAGGCGAATCGACCCGGCGATCCGGGTTAAGCTTGGAGGCCCTCACTGCGGTGAGGGTCTCCTTGCGTTTCTGCACCCTGCTGCACGCGGCCTCGAGGCCGCGGGAGGTCGAACACACCGTGGCCAAGCGCATGTTGATCAACGTGGCCGAGCAGGAGGAGGCGCGCCTCGCCGTCGTCGACGGCGACCTGCTCTCTGAGCTCTACGTGGAGCGGACGACCGAGGAGAAATACCTCGGGAACATCTACAAGGGCCGGATCGCGAACCTCGAGCCGAGCATTCAAGCCGCCTTCGTGGACTTCGGCCGCGACATCAACGGGTTCCTGCACATCAGCGACGTCATGCCGGCCTACGGCAAGCGCGAGGCCAGCGGCGACCGCTCGCGGATCGAGGACGTGCTCTCGAAGGGGCAGGAGGTGGTCGTCCAGATCACCAAGGATCAGATCGGCACCAAGGTCCCGACCCTGACCACCTACCTCTCGTTGCCCGGGCGCTACCTCGTGCTCATGCCCTCGATCAACAAGTGCGGCGTCTCCAAGAAGATCACGAGCGAGGACGAGCGGCAGAAGCTGCGCGCGCTGCTGCGGGACCTCAACCCGCCGGCGGGCATGGGCTACATCATTCGCACCGCCGGGCTCGACCGCTCCAAGGACGAGCTCGCCCGCGACCTCGCCTACCTGCTGAACCTGTGGAAGGCGATCCTCAACCGGGTCAAGAACCACGAGTCGCCCGCGACGATCTACA
Organism: Planctomycetota bacterium; assembly: GCA_020425635.1. GTDB lineage: Bacteria > Planctomycetota > J058 > J058 > J058 > JAGQRJ01. Next base: position 14,738 of record JAGQRJ010000729.1, read on the forward strand.
AGGAGACCGACCTCGTCATTCGCTCGATCCGCGACCTGTTCACCGGCGACATCGACGAGATCGTGGTCGACAACTACGACGTCTACACCCGGGCCAAGGAGTTCCTCTCCAACGTCATGCCGCGCTACGAGGAGTGCGTCAAGTTCTACCCCGGTCCGACCCCGCTCTTCCACCGCTACCACGTCGAGCGCCAGATCGCGGGCCTGCAGGCCAAGCGCGTCCCGCTGCGCCTGGGGGGCTCGATCATCATCGAGCAGACCGAGGCCCTCGTCGCGATCGACGTGAACTCCGGCAAGTTCAAGGGCGAGAAGAACCTGGAAGAGACGGCCTACCGCACCAACCTCCAGGCGGCCGAGGAGATCGCGCGCCAGGTCCGCCTGCGCGACCTGGGCGGTTTGATCGTGATCGACTTCATCGACATGCGCGAGTCGAAGCACCGCACCTCGGTGGAGCGCACCCTGCGCGCGCACCTACGCCAGGACCGCGCGCGGGTGCGGGTCGCGCGCATGTCGCGCTTCTCGCTGGTCGAAATGACCCGGCAACGCCAGCGCGAGAGCCTCAAGCGCACGACCTACGACTCCTGCGCGCACTGCGCGGGGACGGGCTACATCAAGTCGGTCGAGTCGGTGGCCCTCGAGTCGCTGCGCGAGATTCGCCTGCGCCTGGTGGAGCACCCCGAGGAGAAGGTCAGCGTGGTGGTGAGCCCCAACGTGGCCGAGTTCCTCCGCACGCGGAAGCAAGAGACCCTCGACGGCATGTCCCAGCGCTTCGCCCGCGAGATCGAGGTCCTCGCCTCGAAGGACCTGCGCGCCGACGAGGTCCGCTTCGTCTAGCCCCCAAACCTCACCCACCACGAAGTCGGTCAGCGGCTTGGCGGCTTAGCCGAGGACCTCGGAGATCGGCTCCCCCGCGTCGACCAGGTCGAGCGGGCGGTCGCCCGCGAGCTGTTGGCCCGCGGGGTCGACCCCGAGCCGGGCGAGCAGGGTCGCGTGCACGTCGGCGAGGCGCAGGGGGCGCTCGACCACGCGCGCGCCGTCGGGGCCGGTCGCGCCCACGACCCCTGGGCGCAGACCCCCACCGGCGAGCAGGCCGGAGAACGCCTGAGGGTAGTGGTCGCGGCCCTGGCGCGGGTTGATCGTCGGGGTGCGTCCAAACTCCCCGAAGCACGCGACCACGGTGCGCTCCCAGCGCTTGCGGGCTCGCAGGTCGTCGAGCAGCGCGCTCAGGCCGGCGTCGAGCTCCTGCGCCCGGCTGGCGTGCCGCCGGAACAGGTCTTCGTGGTGGTCCCAGTCGGGGCTCTCCACGACCACGCAGCGCGCCCCCGCCTCCACCAGCCGTCGGGCCACGAGCAGCCGCCGTCCGAGGAGGCTTGCCCCGTAGGCGTCGCGCGTCGCCTGCGGCTCCTGCTCGAGGTCCCAGGCGCCGCGAATCGGACCCTCCAGCACCCGCTGGGCCTGGGTGAAGGCCTGGACCCGCTGCTCGGCGTCCGCGTGGGCGCGTCGGCTGAACTCGCTCTCCAGCGTCTTCAGCAGCTCCCGTCGCGCCGCGAAGCCGTCGGGGGCGCGCCCCCCGGGGGGGCGGTCGTTCGGCACCTCCAGCGGCGCGTAGGCCGCGCCGCGGAACCCGCCGCGCGCGGGGACGGAACCCAGGCTCACGAAGCCGAGGCCCTCGGCGGCGCGCTCGGCGTCGAGGAGGGCTCCCAGGTGGGGGTAGTCGAGGGCCGGGTTGATCGACCAGCCCGTGTGCAGCACGTAGCTCGCGCGCCGGTGGTCGCCCTCCCGACCGCTGAGCGAACGCAGGACACACAGTCGGTTCGCGCGCTCGGCGAGCTTGGGGAGCCCCGCCGCGAAGCGGACCCCGGGCAGGGCGGTCTCGATCGCGCGGGTCGGTCCGCCTTGGGGGGTCCCCGGTTTGGGGTCGAAGGTCTCGAGCTGGCTGGCGCCGCCCTGCAGCCACACCAGGATCAGGGCCGTGCGCTCGTCCGCTCCGGCCAGGGCCCAGCGGGGAAAGGCGTAGACGCCGGCGGCGAGCGCCGCCGCCCGACGAAGGAAGGCCCGGCGGCTGACCCCGTGGGCGCTCGAAGGACTCATGGGGGCTCCTAGTGGTTGCTGCCGAACTCGCTGCTGCTGACGACCGCCCACAAGACGTCTGCGAACCCCCGCTCGCCGCTGCGCAGCGCCGGCAGGAGGGCGCGTCGCTCGGCGGGCGAGGGGTCCCGTCCAAAGGCGGTCCAGGTGATTCGGGAGAGGAGCTCGGCTGGCTCCCCCGGGTAATGGCTCCGAGCTCCCCGGAGGAGGGCCAGGAGCCCCGGGTCGGAGAGCTGCACGAGGGCCTGGCTGGGGAGCAGGGCTCCGCTGGCGTCCTCCTCCGCGAACAGCGCGCGGACCCGCTCGACCAGGGCTGCGCGCAGGCGGGGGAACTCCCCTGGCGCGGGGGCCTCGCGGCCGACCACGCGCAACAGCATGCGCGCCCGGGTGGCGCGCGGCAGCGGACGTGGGCTCGCCGCGGCGAAGGCCCGCGCGCGCTCGTCGGCGTCGGGGGTCCCGAGCAGGGGGCGGGCGTAAGCTTCCGTCGAGAAGAGGGTTCGGTAGAGCCAGGGCAAGGAGTAGCCGCTCCGGGCGAAGCCCTCCGCGACCTGCGCGAGGAGGCGGCGGTGGGCGTCGTCGGGCGCGAGGTCGAGCTCGTCGACCGGCGCGACCAGGGGTCGTCCGAACAGCTCACCCCACACCCGGTTGACCTGGGCTGCCGCGAAGTAGGGGTTCTCGCGGTCGGTCAACCAGCGCGCGAAGGCGGCGCGGCGGCTGGTCTCGATCGCCCGCTGCGGCGCGGCGCCGCCCGTGAGTCGCTTCCCTCCGGGGAACGCGGGGACCACGAGGGTGTGCGCTCCGTCGGCGCCGCCGAGGGTCGCCCGGTGGTCGCCCAGCGGCGCCTCGCTCACGCGGAACACCAGCGGGCGATTGGGCGTGGGGCGCACGCGCAGCCGGCCAAAGAACGCGGCCACACCGTGGAAGTCTGCTTGGGTCGCGTCTCCGAAGGGGTGATCGTGGCAGCGCGCGCAGTCCCAACTCAAGCCGAGGAAGCGCCGGGTGACTGGCCCCGCCGCGTCGGCCGCGCCGCTGGCCCCGAACTTGACCAGGAAGCTCAGCGCCGGATCGCGGTCGGTGGTGCCCTCGCCCCCCAGGACCTCCGCGGCGAGGACGTCGAGGCCCACGCCCGCGCGCAGCTCACGCTCGAGCCAGCCCACGAAGTCCTCGCGCAAGAGCCGCACGTTGGCGTCGTCTCCCGGCCCCACGGGCCACCAGGCCTGCCCCAGACGCTCAGCGGCGTGGGTCACGAAGCGCGGGTCGGCCACGGCCGCGGCGACCCAGGCCGCGCGTTCGTGGGCCGCGACTCCCTGCTGGGCCTGGGCGAGTCGGGCGGGGTCGGGCAGGGTTCCCCAGGCGTCGAGGGCCAGCCGGCGCGCGAAGGCCCCGGGGGCCGCGCTTCCCGAGGCCTCGATCCCGAGCCGGGCCTGCTCGGTCGCGAGCGCGCGGTCGATCTCCTCCGGCGTGCACGGCGACCCGGGGGGCTCGTCGGCGGCGGCGTGCGTGGCCAGCACGACCCCGAGCGCGGCCGCGAGCCGCCAGGCGACGGCGCGGCGGCTCATTGGCGCTCGAGCAGCCGGAGCTCGGCGTCGTCGAGCAGCGCCTCGAGCGCGTCCAGGCGCCCGGCGCTGAGCAGCCCTCGGGCCTCGAGGGCCAGCGCGCTGCTGGGGTCGCCCTGGAACCCGCTGGCCTCAGCGCGGGCCTTGAGGTCCTTGGCCCGCGCGATCAGTCGCTGCGCCCGCCCGAGCGCCAGCTGGACCTCGCCGCGGCTGACCCCGCCGTCGCGGTCGCGGTCGAGCTCGGCGCGCCAGGCGCTGCTGGCGGGGAACTCCGCGGGCGAGAGCGACCCGTCGCCGTCGCGGTCGTGGGTGGCGAAGCTGGCCGAGAGCCGGTCCAGCGCGCCGCCGGTCTGAACCATGCCCGGCTGGGGGGTGGGACGCGGGGCGGGCGTCGTCGTGCCCACCGGGGAGTCGGAGACCAGGGCTTCGAACACCTGATAGATCAGGGCGTAGGCCTCCTGCCCGGTGACCTCGCCGTCTCCGTCGACGTCGGCCACGTCGAAGGTGTCCCGCTGGGCCTCGGGGAACTCCTCGCGGTTGAGGGTCCCGCTGAGGTCTGCGTCGTGCTTCTCGAAGGCCTTGGCGACCTCCTCCTCGACGGTGAACGCGAGGGCCTCGGCGAAGACCACGCGGCCGTCTCCGTCGCGGTCGAAGCGCTCGAACAGGCTCGCCGGGGCCGGGAACTCCTCGAGCGTGATCACGCCGTCGCCGTCCTGGTCGCCCTTCGCGAAGCGCTCGCGCAGGTCTCGGCCCTTGGCCGGGTTCTTGCGGGCCTCCTCGATCAGTTGGAACAGCCGGGCCTCCCGCAGGTCGACCCCGCCGTCTGCGTCGCGGTCGGCGCGCGCGAACTGCTCGGGGGTCCCCGGGAACTCCTGGGCGTCGACCCGCCCGTCGCCGTCGCGGTCGAGGTCGGCGAACTTCGCCTTGAAGTCCGGGGGGTGCCCTTCGGCTCGATTGACCCACAGGGCGGTGACCCCCAGGGCCAGGTAGGTACTTACGACAAAGGCTCGCCTGCGCATGAGCGCCTCCATGCTCCCTCCTACCGCCCTCGACGTCGCCTGGTTTCAGCTCCCTTCGATCGCCGCGGCGCCTCGCCCGGGTCGGCCCCTGAGATTGGCTGAGTGATTGCACCCCGTGGGTTTAGGCCTTACCTTGCCTGTCCTTCCCCGGAGGCGCAGTGGGAGAAAAGCGAGAGCTCACGGGCCGCGAAGACGCAGAGCGCATGACCACGTTCATGCAGCGCCTCCTCGAGGACGTCTCGACCCTCGAACGCATGCTGCGGGAGGACCGGATCGAGTCCGGCGTCTACCGCATCGGCGCCGAGCTCGAGTACCTGCTCGTGCACGACGCGTGTCGCCCGTCGCCGATCAACCTCCAGGTGCTCAAGGCCCTCGACGACGACCACTTCACCACCGAGCTCGCGCGCTTCAACGTCGAGCTGAACCTCGACCCCCTCTCCCTCGAGGGGACCTGCCTCTCCCAGCTCCACGGCCAGCTCAAGCACTACACCGACAAGCTGCGCCGCGCCTCGGCGGGCTTCGACACCGAGGTGGTCCTGGCCGGGATCCTGCCCACGCTGCGGCTGCAGGACCTCGACGAAGACAGCATGACCCCGTTGCCCCGCTACCACGCGCTCAACCGCGCGATCAACGGGCTGCGCGGGCGCGCCTTCGAGCTGCGCATCCACGGCGCCGACGAGCTCATGATCCGCCACGACACGGTCATGCTCGAGGCCTGCAACACCAGCTTCCAGATCCACCTGCAGGTCGACCCCCACCGCTTCGCGCCCTTCTACAACGCGGCTCAGGCGATCGCCGGACCGACCCTCGCGGCCGCGGCCAACTCCCCGCTCCTGTTCGGCCGACGTCTGTGGCGCGAGACCCGGATCGCGGTGTTCCAGCAGGCCGTCGACACGCGCACCTCCTCCTACTACCTGCAGGACACGAGCTCGCGCGTGCACTTCGGGCGGCGCTGGGTGCGCGAGAGCGCGCTGGAGCTGTTCCAGGAGGACATCGCGCGCTTCCGCGTGCTGCTCGGCACCGACAAGCTGCCCGAGTCGCCCTCGGAGTCGCTCAAGGCCGGGCGGGTGCCGCAGCTGCGCGCCCTGCAGCTGCACAACAGCACCGTCTACCGTTGGAACCGGCCCTGCTACGGGATCAGCGACGGCAAGCCGCACCTGCGGATCGAGAACCGGATCTTCCCCGCGGGGCCGACCCTCCTCGACCAGGTGGCCAACGCCGCGTTCTGGTTCGGCCTCGTGCACGGCCTCGTGGCGGAGGTCGGCGACGTCGCGGAGCACCAGGCGTTCACCGACGCCCGGGCGAACTTCCTCGCCGCTGCGCGCCAGGGCCTGGGCGCGCAGTTCGCGTGGCTCGGCGGGCGCGTGGTGCCGGCCAAGGAGCTGATCCTCGACAACCTCCTGCCCATGGCGCGCCGCGGCCTGGCCGAGCTCGAGCTCGATCCGGGAGACGTCGACCGCTACCTCGGGGTGATCGAGGCCCGGGTCAGCACCGGGCGCACCGGCGCCCACTGGTCCCTCGAGTCCCTCGACCGCATGGGAGGTAAGGGGACCCTCAGCCAGAAGCTCAACGCCCTGACCGCGTCGGCGATCCCGAACCAGATCGCAGACATTCCCGTCCATGAGTGGCCTCTGGCTCGGCTCGACGCCGTCGCCTCCTCCTCCAAGCACGCCTACGCGCGGATCGAGCAGATCATGACCACCGACGTGGTCACGATCACCAAGGACGAGATCGTCGACCTCGTGGGGCAGATCATGAGCTGGCACAACATTCGTTACGTGCCCGTGGTCGACTACGAGGGTCACCTCGAGGGCCTGGTCTCGCACCGCGGGATCCTGCGCTACCTCACCCGCGGAGATCGGCTGCCCAACGAGACCGTCGCCGCGATCATGCACCGCGAGGAGGTGGTCACCGTCGCCCCCGAGACCTTGACCCTCGACGCCCTCGCGCTCATGCGCGAGTGCCGCGTGGGCTGCCTCCCCGTGGTCAAGAACAACGTCCTCGTGGGGATCGTGTCCGAGCGCAACTTCATGACGATCGCCGGGCAGCTCCTCGAGGAGAAGCTGCGCGAGCCCTCCCCGTCGGAGGAGCGCGTGCGCCAGGTCAGCGCCGAGGGCCCCCGGCTCCCGGCCGAGCTCGGGCCTCCCCTCTAGCCCATGTCCGATCCGGTCGAGACCTTCCAGCGCTTCCTCCGCCAGCAGGGCCTGAAGCTCACGACCCAACGCGAGCGGATCGTGCGCCGCGTGCTCAAGATCAAGAAGCACTTCTCCGCCGAGGAGCTGTTCGACCTGCTGCGCAAGGACCGCTCGCGGATCTCCAAGGCCACGGTCTACCGCACCCTCTCGCTGCTCGTCGAGGCCCGACTGCTCGACGAGCACGACTTCGAGCTCGGGCACAAGCTCTACGAGCAGTCGCAGCGTGACGAGCACCACGACCACCTGATCTGCGTCGCCTGCCGCGCGATCTTCGAGTTCCACAACCACGAGATCGAGCGGCTCCAAGAGCAGGTGGCGGCGGAGCACGACTTCGCGATCACGTACCACACGCACCAGATCTTCGGGACCTGCGAGGAATACCGAACGACCGGCAAGCTCTGCCCCCGCGGCCTGGCGCGCACGCGCCGCGACTGAACCTCTGGGGGCTCGTCCCCGAGCCCGCTTGGTTTCGGACTCGGTCTGGATCTCGGTCTCGGTCTACTGCGGGATCTCGATCACAGCAACCTTGGCCCCGGCGGCCTCCAGCGCGGCGGCGATCGCGTCGGCGTCGGCGCGGGGGATCCCCGAGCGGACGGGGACCGGGGCGTGGTCGACGATCCCTTCGGCGATCCGGGGGTCCCAGCCCGTGCTCGAGGCGATCGCGGCGACCACGGCGGGCGGGTCCGCGCCCACGGCCAGCAAGCGCACGGAGTAGCTCGGCGGGGGCGGCGGGGCAGGAGGCGGACACCCGACCAGCGCGAGTACAGCGAACAGGCTGCAGGCGATCGCCTGCAGCCTGAGCGTGCGCTGGAGTCGACCTTGGCTAGTTGCCGCCGTCGGTCTCGTCCTCGTCCTCGTCCATGCCGTCGTCAGCAGCGGGAGCGTCGTCGGCCGCAGGAGCCTCGTCGGTCGCAGGAGCGTTGTCGTCGGCCGCAGGAGCGTTGTCGTCGGCCGCAGGAGCGTCGTCGGCCGCAGGAGCGTCGTCGGCCGCAGGAGCGTCGTCGGCCGCAGGAGCGTCGTCGGTCGCGCCCATGCCGTCGTCGGCGCCCATGCCGTCGTCGGTGCTCTCTGCGTCA
>JAGQRJ010000109.1 GCA_020425635.1 Planctomycetota bacterium
AGCCCCGGGGCGCCCCCAGGAGGGTCACGGGCTTCAGCAAGGCCGACGCGACCCAGAGGGCGCTCGCCGGGCGCAGCCCCTCGGCCGACCCCCCGGCGCCCCCTCCGGCGTCGGACGCCGCCCCGCTCCAAACCGGTCGAACCTTCGAGGACCGCTCGGCCGAGGCCGCCCCGAGCGCGCCCGCCCCGCCACGGCGATCGCCCTACCTGCACCAGGGGTCCATGAACGCGATCCGCAACCTCCGAGCCCGGGCAGCGGCGCCGGAGCCGGTGAGCCCCGCCGGCGCGAAGGCCGCCGCATTCCAGCTCGGCCAGGCCGCGCGCCGCGGCAACCCCCGGCGCACGCCGCCTCCGCTGTAAGCGCTACTCGACTGGGCGCAGCCAGCGCGCGAGCTTCAGCTCTCCCCGGATCCGGTCGAGGTGCGCGTAGGTCTCGGCGGGGGTCATGGCGCGCCCGTGCTCCGCGAAGAAGGCCTCGTCGTCGGCGGCCAGGCGGGCGGTGAGCTTGCTGGCGACCTTGTTGAGCGCGATCGTCGAAATCATGACGTCGGCGCTGACCTTGGGCAGGCCGAAGCTGGGCAGGATCGGGAGGCGGGCGTAGCCCGCGGCGGTCTTGCCGAAGGCCTTTACGTACCAGGGGACGCGGAGCGTGTAGCCGTCGTCGAGCCAGCGGAACACGCTGGTCAGGGCTGCGTGGCGCTGGTGATTGGCGCGCAGCAGCCCGAGCTTGGCCCCCTCGGCGATCCGCACCAGCGCCGGCGAGACGTCGGCGTCGCCTGGCGCCGAGATCGGGATCGAGGGATCGATTCCCCAGCTCTCGAACAGCCGCCGAGTGCCCGCCCCGGCCTCCACGGTAGAGCGGTGCGGGAAGAGCTGCAGCCCTGCGGTGGCGAACACCGCTTCGCCGACCTCCGAGCAGAAGTAGTCGTTCACGTCGCGGTAGTGCGCCCCGTCCATGCGCACCACGGCCGGGTCGAACACGCGCCCCTCGTTGCCGGGGGTGCCTTCGAGCTCGGCCACCAGGCCCTTGATCTTGGCAGTGCCCATGGAGAAGTCGTAGCCCAGCGGCGCCCCGCTGGCCTGGGCGAGGAGCACCCGCTCGAAGAAGGCCTCCGCGGCCTGGTCGAGGGCTGCCTGCTTGGCGGGGTCACGCAGGAAGAACAGAACCTCGCGGTTGTTCTTGCCGCTCATGTGCGCCTCGAGCAGGCGCACCGTGACCCCCGAGTTGATGAACGACTCGATCGTGAACGGGGTCCCCGCGGGGTAGTCGACGCCCTTCACGGTGTAGGGCTGATCGGAGACGTAGCCCACCGAGAGGTGGCTGAACATGTTGTCTTCGTCGGCCGAGCGCGCGATCGCGGCGCTGGTCGGCGAGCCCCCCTCGCTGAGCAGGACGAAGGTCCGCGGGAAGCGCTCCGGCGGGAGCTGCGCGTGGGACGCGCGCACCGTCCAGTGAAAGGCCGGGGCCCAGGCAGCGAGCCGCGGGGTGGAGTCGCCGTAGAGCCGCCCAGGGTCGGCCCGCGCGGTGCGGAGCAGGACGCGCTCGCGGAGGTAGCGCAGGCCGCGCAGCGCTCGGCGCTTGGCGTTCGCGAGCTTCGCCGGGTAGCGGCCCGCCGCGTCGAACTCCGCCATGCGCTCGTCGATCGCGAGCTGGAGCTCGAAGGTCAGCTGGACGACCTGGGCAGCGCGTGCGTCGAGGCGCGCGAGGTCGATCCGCGCGGCGTCGAGGGTGAACAGCTGCTCGTAGGCGAGGCGGAGCTGCGCGTCGGCCGTGGCTGCGTTGAACCCCTCGGGGTCGAGCACCTGGCGGAGGCCGGCGCGCAGCGCGGCCTCGAGGTCTACCCCCGCGTGCCTCAGCGCCTCTGGGGCGCGCGCGGGGCGCGGCGCCGGGCCATCCGCGCAGAGCGGAGTCAGTCCGACGAGGGCGTGCAGGGCGAGTAGGGTCAACGGGCGCATGGGACCTCCCCCGGCCTTCAGGGCAAGTCGAGGGCCGCGCTCAGGGGCAACTTAAATCCATTTATGACTTGGCTTCCGTCGCATCTGCGAGCCCACGCGAGGACTCTGAAAGGAGTTCGAAAGGAACCTCGCGCGAGGGGCAGCACAGCAGGATCGAACCTTGCGAGCGAAATCGCGCACATGGAATGGCTCCCGCTGGAAACACCGGGGGGCCTGAACCTCAGTGAAGATCGGCTGGACTCCCGTTTGCAATGCAATTGTGCAAGGGAGGGAAAATGAAGCGATTCGTCTTCAGCGCAGTGGGTGCGGCG
>JAGQRJ010000730.1 GCA_020425635.1 Planctomycetota bacterium
CGTCGTCGTCCGACAAGGCGGGAGCCGGTCCGAGCGTAATGGGTTTACGTGGCCGGCGACCAACGCAGTCGGCGGCGACGAGGGCAAGCGAGGGCGTTGGCTGAGTTTGCGGACAGAGCCTAGCGCGGGGACCCAGGAATCAGTCGGCGGCGACTTCGACGATCTCGGCGCGCTCGCGGAGGAAGGTGCGGATCTTCTGGTCGAGGATGTCCTGACGGATCTGCGGGAGCATCTCCATCTTCTGCAGCTGCTCGTGCAGGTGTTGGGGGTTCATGCCTTGGCTCGCGGCGATCCGGGCGATCCGGGCCTCGACGTCGCGCCCGGTGACCTGGAGCTTCTCGCGCCGCGCGACCTCGTCGGCGACGAAGAACTTGCGCAGCATGGTCACGACCTTGGTGCGGATCTCGTCGCGCTCTTCCGCGACCTCGTTCTCGGCCTCCTGCTCGGTGCTGCCCTCGCGGCGCAGCTCCTGCGTGCGGCGCTTCTCGGCGTTCTCGATCTCGGCGTCGACGATGTCCACGGGCAGCTCGAACTCGCCCGTCTGCTCGATCAGCTTGAGCAGGATCCGGTCCTCGATTTGCCCGCGACGCGCGACCTCCATGGCCTCTTGCAGCCGCTCGCGGGTCTCGCGGCGGAGGTCCGCGACGGTCTCGAAGCCCGCCTCCTTGGCCAGCTCGTCGGTCAGCTCGGGGAGGAACAAGCGGCGGATCGCCTCGACGCGCACGCGCAGGACCGCGCCCTCGCCGCGACCCTCGATCACGTCGAAGTCCTCGGGGAGGTCGGTCTCGGTGTCGCCCCACTCGCCGACCTTGAGGCCGGTCAGCGCGTCCTCGAGGTCGTCGACCTCGTAGTCGCCGAGGTAGTCGCTGGGGAGCTGGACCTCGAGGCCGAACTCCTCCTTGAGCGGCTTGAGGTCGCTCTGCGCCCCCTCCTCCTGAGCCTTGCTCCAGGTCTCGAACTCGTCGGCCAGCCACACCTGCAGGTCGACGGTCAGGTGGTCCTCGCCCTCGACGACGACGTCCTCCCCCTCGACGGGGCGCATGTCGCCGCGGGTGCGGCGGAACATGTCGATCTGGGCCTGCACGTCGCTGTCGTCGACGGTCAGCGGCTCGACCTCGACCTTGACGTCGGTGTAGCTCTCGAGCTCGAACTCGGGGCGGGTGTGCACGACGATCTCGAACTCGAGCCCTTGCTTGCGGTCGAACTCGAGCTTCTCGAACTTGCCTTCGCCCAGGACCTTGTCGGTCCCGACCTTCTCCTTGATCGCCTCGACGTAGACGTGGCGCACGAGGTGTTCACGGACCTCCTCGAGCACGCTCTCGCCGTAGAGCTTCTCGATCCGCGCCTTGGGCGCCTTGCCCTTGCGGAAGCCCTTGAGGTGGACGCGCTTGCGCAGGTGCGCGATGCGCTTGGCGTAGTCGGTCTCGATCTCGCTCGCCGGCACCGAGACCTTGAGCAGCTTCTTGCACGGCCCGAGCTCTTCGACCACGACGTCCATCGCGTGGGAGTGATCGTGCCCGTGGGAGTGCCCATGGTCGTGGTCGTGGTCGTGCCCGTGGTCGTGTTGCTCCGCGACGGCGGTGTCCTGATCGTGCTCGTGCTCGGTTTCCGACATGGGTCTTCCTCTTGGCCGCTTAGCCGACAGCCACGAAAAAGGCCGGCCCTAAGGCCGGCCGTCTGAAGCGGGCGATGAGACTTGAACTCACGACCCCAACCTTGGCAAGGTTGTGCTCTACCACTGAGCTACGCCCGCGTGCCGCGCAGTATACCCAGATCGAGGGCGCCGTCCAGCCTCGATTACTACCAGTTCACGCTGAGGACCGGAGTCCGCTCGTCGCCGCGCACGGTGAGCCCGACTTCGCCGTAAATGTCCATTCCATTGGACTTGAGCGCGATCCGTCCCTTGACGATCAGGGTCTTCACTCCGTTGAGCTCGACGATCCGCCCGCCGAAGCGGGTGATCCCGCTGCTGACGATCCGCGCGTCGACCTCCTCGATCGAGTCGATCCGCGGCCCGTTCTCGTCGACCAGGACCACGGCCTTGCCGACGATCCGGCTCCCGGTCTGGTCGATCACGATCTCGTTGGTCGCGGTCTGGATCCGCGAGCCCGGCTCAAGGGCGACCTCGAACGGGACCTCGACGCGCTCGGCGATCCGCAGGGGGTTCGCGGTGCCGCCCTGCCAGTTGAACTCGACGTCCTGGAGGCTCGCGCTCGCGGCTCCGAGGAGCATGACCTCGAGCCCGCCGCCGGACTTGACCTGGCTGCTCTTGAGGACGAGCGAGGTGGTGGCGCGGCCCCGGACCCCCGACTTGACGCCGTCGGTCCAGCTGTCCTCGATCACGACCTCGGCCCGCGAGCCCTCGGCGAGGGCCACGGCCCAGTCTCCGCTGGAGGGGCCGGTGCCGGGGGTGCGGCTCTCGGTGAGGTAGCGCCCGTGAACGAAGGCGCGCCGCCCGCCCTGGAGCTCGACCTCACGCCAAGCGCCCGCCTCGGCCAGGATCCGCACGCGGTCCCCTCGGCCGAGCTGCCCCAGGATCACGCTCGTCTCGATGTTGGGTGCGTCGCGGTAGTTGAGCTTGCCGCCCGGGCTGACGCTCACGACGCCGACGCGCTCGCCGGGCTTGCCCGCGCTGCTGAGCGTGCCCGCGATCTGTCCGCCGCCCTCGAGGACCACGCTCGCCTGGCCGCTGCCCGACTTGATCGCCGAGTCTTCGGTCTCGACTCCGAGGCTGAAGTCGAGGCGCAGCCCCTCGGCGCTGCCTTGCCCGGCGGGGGTGCTGACCTCGAGGTCGGCGAGCTGGACGCCCGTGCCCGAGGCGCTGCCGCGGGTCCGCATGCGCGTCGCGCCGTTGCCGAGGGGGCTCGTGACCTCGAGCTCCTCGAAGTCGACCTTGACCCGCCCGCCGGTGGGGCGCGCGGCCACGGAGACGTCGCGTTGGATCACGCGGGCCATGCCCGTGGTGTTCGTCACGTCGCCCTCGGCGTGCAGGTCGGCGTCGACGTGCAGGCCCTCGGCGTCGAGGCCGATCCGGCCGGTGCTCTCGACGCTGCCGTCGAGCTCGATGTCGTTGAGCAGCAGGCGCCCGGCGTCGAGGCGCTTGATCTTGACCGGTCCGTCGAGGCGCACGCGATACACGCCGTCGCGCACCGTGAGCCGGCTGCCGTCGGCGCCCTGGGTGAAGGCGAAGGCGGCGCCGCCGCTGCCGCGGGCCTGACCCGCGTCGATCTGCGGGCCGTTGGGCACGCGGATCCGGATCGTGTTGCCGCTGAGGTCGAAGGTCACCCGGCCGTTGACGTCGAGGTCGAGGCTGCCGCCTCCGGAGGGCACGCGCAGACCGTAGCGACCCTGAACGCGGACGGTGCCGCTGGCGTTGCCTGCGTGCAGCTGGTCGGCGGCGGCGAGGGGTCCCCCCACGCGCAGCTCGAGGTCGAGGTCGCTGCGGTCTCCGAGCACGCGGAAGCCGTCGCGGTCGATCTGGGCCACGCCGCTGAGCTCGACCTTGCCGACCTGCCCGCGGACGCCCGCGAAGTCGATCTCGCGCCCGGCCCGGCCGCGCGCCTCGAGGCGGTAGCTGAGCGCGCCGTCGAACACGGAGTCGCTCGTCCCGTCGCTGTCGAACTTCATGTTCGCGAGGTCGGCGAGGCTCGGCGGCCAGCGCTCGAACTCGGTGAGCATCTTGAGGTTCCCGAGCTCCTTCTCGCCGAAGATCCCGAAGTCGATGCTCGCCTTGCCGGTGCGCTTGTCGATCACGATGTCCGGGATCAGGATGTTGTTCACGTGGAGGCGCAGGTCGCCGTTGCGGTCGCGAGTGACCTTCTCGACGTTGATGTCCGGCATGCCCGAGACGTCGATGTGCAGGTGGCCCTGCCGGTTGATCGTGACCTCGTTGACCTTGTTGCCGATCTTTTGGGCCTTGCCCTTCCAGCTGCCGCGCCCGCGCTTGTAGCGCCCGCGGGGATCGACGATGTAGTTGCTGCCCGGGACCTCGAGCTCGATCGTCCCGTCGCGGCGGTGGGTGACGCCCGTGGCCACGATCCGGCCCACCCCAGGCAGGCTGACCACGTGACGGCCGGGCCCCGCGGGCAGGTTCTTGATCGGGGAGGCCCACTCCGCGAGGGGGGTGATCGTGAGCGAGCTCAGCACGGGGGTGTCGTTGGGGGCCGCGCCGCTGATCGGGCGCCCCTGGGTGGAGCGGTCCCAGGTCGCGCGCACGCTGATCCGGTCGACCTGCAGCGACTTCCGCGACTCACCGCCGGTCTGGAACTCGGCGGCGAGGTCGACCGCCTCGACCGCGGCCAGGTACTCGCGGAGCTTGGCGGGGTCGATCCCAGCGCCGTGAGGCGTGCCTTGCTGCCCGCTGCCGAGCTTGAAGCCAGGGGGGAGTCGATCCAGGCCCGTGGGCCGGTCGGAGACGCCCTGACCCCACGCCGGGGAGGTCAAGAGCAAGAGCAGGAGCGGTGAGTTTATTTTCATTTCAAGCTTTGAATCGCAAGTGGCAAGCCAGCGGATGGCAAACGAACTTGTTGGAGTTAAGGCTGAGCGTCTCACCCGGAGTTGGTGGCTAGACACGTAAATGCTTCGGAGCGTGTGCCCAAGCCGCGCGCGCGACCGCGGGGGAACACCTCAAGCCGTTTCAGGCAAGCCACTTGGAGGAAGCGAGAAAAAACTTCGTCCAACTGCGCCACCCCGGACGGGGGAGCGTGTGATTGAGTCGAGCCTGAAGGCTCCGCGGTTCCCCTTGCAGCCGGCACTTCGCCGGCTGTTCCCTTTTCTGCAGTTCAGGGGGCGCTGGCCTGGCGGCCGAGGTGCTCGACCCACCCGCGCCCGGGTGTTTTCTGCGCCGCCCGGGTGGCGCGGGGGTGTGGAAGCCTTGGAGGGATCCGCTTGAGCGCGCTGCCGGGGACAGTTACGGTCGGGCTTCGTTTGACGACCGCAGACCGCAGCGACGAAGAGCTCGAGCTCGCCTGGAGGCAAGGGTCTCAGCCTGCGTTCGCCCAGCTCTTCAGGCGCTACTACGCCCGGGTGGTCGGCTACGCCACGCGCTACGTCGGCGACCACGCGACCGCCGAGGACCTGGTGCAGCAGGCCTTCCTCAACCTGTTCCAACGGCGTCACGGCCAGGGACGCTTTCGCGCGCTGGTCTACACCTGCGTGCGGAACCTGGCCTTCAACGAGCGGCGCCGCCAGGGGCGGCGCTCGGCGCCGCAGCCCCTCGAGCAGCCGCCTGCGGGGGCGGGCGTCGGCGGCCTCGACGCGCTGGTCCACGCCGAGCAGCACGCGGCCTTCGGCCGCGCCCTCGAC
The DNA here is from genome assembly GCA_020425635.1 of Planctomycetota bacterium. GTDB lineage: Bacteria > Planctomycetota > J058 > J058 > J058 > JAGQRJ01. Next base: position 5,305 of record JAGQRJ010000730.1, read on the forward strand.
GCGCTGCCCGAAGACGAGCGCGAGGCCTTCTGCCTCAAAGAGATCGAGGGCCTCACCTACAAAGAGGTAGGCGAGGTCATGGACCTACACCCCGACGCCGTCCGGCGACGGGTCGGCAAAGCGCTGCTCTCCCTGCGGCGGTCCTTGGAGGAGTCATGAGTGACGACGCCTGGCTGAACGAGTTGGCCACCGAGCTCGGCGAAGCTCCGCTGCGCGGGGCTGAGCTCGAGCGCTTGCGCTCCCTCGCCCGGGGGTACCCGGCGCCGTGGGGGGCGACGCGCGAGCTCTCCCCAGACCTCGCGCTGAGTCGCGTCCTGCGACGAGAGGCCTACCTGCGGCAGACCCGCAGGCGGGTGTGGCTCGCGTGCTCCATGGCCGCGGCGCTCTTGTTCTGCGTCTCACCCACGCTGGTCCGCTGGCGCGTCGAGCGCCCTGGGCGCCCGAACGCGACCATGAACCTCAACGAGGTGGGCTTGATCTTCTGGACCTCGGGCGCGCGTTAACGGCGCGGTAGCGTGTTGGGTAGGCTCCGGGCTAGAATCCGCGGCCCCGGAGGACTCCATGGCTGACTCCACGTCGACCCCCAGCAAGCGCGCGAAGAAGACCGAGGACACGAGCCCCCTCGACGTCCTGCGCGACAACGCGGGCATGATGATCGCCGTGCTGGTGGCGCTCGTCGCCTTCGCCGCGCTGGTCGTCTACCAGAGCGGACAGAACCAGGTCGCCAACGACGAGGCCTGGTGGGCCCTGGCCGAGCAGCAGCGCGCGCACCCTCAGGGCACCGAGGGCTTCGACGAGCTGCTCAAGAAGCACGGCGACAGCCCGGCCGGCACACAGATCCGCCTGACCTACGCCAGCCGGCTCTACGAGACGGGCGTCCGCGCCGACGTCGAGAAGGCCAAGCAGCTGTTCATCGAGGCCAAGGCCTCGAGCAAGGACAGCGAGCTCCTCCAGCGCGCCCTGACCGAGCAGATCGAGTCGATCCAGAAGGAGCTCGAGGCGCAGCCCTCCGCCCTGCTGGACGTGGCTCCGCCGCCCGAGCCCGAAGAGGAGGGCCCCGAGTTCCCCGGCGGAATGAGCTTCCCTCCGGTCCCGGGCAAGTAAGCGACGACCGCGGAGCGCCCCCTCAGCTTCACGGTCGACGAAGCCCAGGCGGGCCAGCGCGTCGACGCCTTCCTGGTCGCGCGGCTCGGCCCTGAGCGCTCGCGGGGCGAGGTCCAAGGCTTCCTCAGCGAGGGCCGTGTGCGCCTGCTCCGCGGCGACGAGGCCCGCGCCAAGCTCAAGCCGAGCTTCAAGCTGCGCGCGGGGGACACCCTCGAGCTCGAGCTCCCGCCCCCGCCGCCGCCTCCCGGCCCGCTCCGTCCCGCGGCGCTGCCCCTCGAGGTCTTGCTCGCGGACGACGCCTTGATCGCCCTCGACAAGCCCGCGGGCTTGACCGTGCACCCCGGCGCCGGCAACCGCGACCGGACCCTGGTCAACGTGCTCTTGCACCACTACGGCGACAGCCTGAGCCAGGCGGGGGGCGAGGAGCGCCCCGGGATCGTGCACCGCCTGGACAAGGACACGAGCGGTGTGATCCTCGTGGCCCGCACCGACCTCGCGCACCGACTGCTGAGCCGGCAGTTCCATGACCGCACGACCCACAAGCTCTACCTGGCCCTGGTCCGCGGCGACCCCCCTGACACGGCCGAGGTCGACGCCCCGCTCGGGCGGCACCCCAAGGACCGCAAGAAGATGGCCGTGGTCAGCGGCGGGCGCGCCGCGCAGACCGCCTTCCGCGTGCGCGAGCGCTGGCCGGGCTACGCCCTGGTCGAGGCCCGCCCGCGCACCGGGCGCACGCACCAGATCCGCGTGCACCTGAAGTCGATCGGCTGCCCGATCGTGGCCGACGCGACCTACGGCGGCGGAGAGCGCTTGTCCCGCGCCGACCTGGGCCTCGACCTCGACGCCCCGCTCCTCGAGCGCCACGCGCTCCACGCCCACCGCCTGGAGTTCGAGCACCCGACGACGAAGGAGCGGTCGACCGTGGAGGCCCCGCTCCCCGAGGACATGCAGGCCGCGATCGCCGCCCTCCGCGAGCGCTACCCGTCTGCCTGAGGGCCCCACACACGAAACGACGCCTCCCGCAGGAGGCGTCGTCGTGCGGCCGGGGCGGCGCTCCTAGAAGGCTTCGAGGCCCGCCTGGCTCTCGATCACGCTCAGCGCGCGCTCCCGCGCGAGCTGCGCGGGGAGGTCCTGCGCGTCGGCCTCGACCGCGCCGTCGAGGCTGCCGAGGGCGCCCGTGGGGTCGGCGCTGTAGAGCTGCATGTAGCCGAGGAGCAGCGACAAGCCGGCGTCTTCGGCGGCGGCGGTGCGGAGCTCACCGAGCTTCAGGGAGAAGTGCGCCTCGCCCTCGCCGTAGAACTGACGCACGTCGAAGTCGGTCTGCAGCCAGGTGGGGTTGGTCTGGATCGCGCGGCGCAGGGAGCCGGCGGCGTCGTCGAAGCGACCTTGAGAGAACTCGGCCTGGGCGATCAGGTAGAGCGCGTAGGGGTCGCGGGGGTCGACCTCGAGGGTCTCGCGAAAGGCGCGCTCCGCGCGGGCGAAGTCACCCGAGCGCAGCGAGAGGACCCCGGCGCGCGCGAGGTCTCGCGGGCTGCCCGCGTCTTCGATCACGGGGCCCAGGCGAACCTCGTCGGTGTCGGAGTCGGCGGGGCGCGCAGCGCCGCGGCGCGGCGCGTCGGACTTGGCGGGCGGCGGACCGATCGGGCGGGGCGTGAGCGGCTGCTTGGCCTCCCAGGCGCCGCCGCTGAGCGCGCCACGAATCTCGCTGTTGAGCCGGACCTCGAGCCGCGGGTCGCTCGCGACGGTGTACCACTCGTAGGGCTGCTGGAACTGATCCTCGAAGGTCGAGACCTCGCTGCCCTCGACCTTGATCAAGACGCGGCACTCGACCTCGAAGTAGTCGCCGCGATCGCGGATCAGCGCCTCGATCGTGCGCCGCGTCTTGTCGTAGAGCGAGGTGTCCTCGCTGACCAACGCGGTGATCTTGCCGTAGCGGTAGCTGGCGGTCTGGATCACGCCGTAGCGGTTCAAGATGTGGTAGGCGGTGTTGTAGACCCGCCGATACTCGCCGAACGCGACCTCGTGGGTCACGTTGACCGGGGTCTCGATCCGCTGCGGGGTCGCGCTGCCAGCGCAGCCCGCGATCACGGCCAGGGTAGGCAGGGAGAAGTACAACCGGGAGCGGCTCATGTGCAGGCCTCGCGCAGGGCCGTCCGAGTGCGCGCCACTCGTCGTCCCTCTTGGAGCATAGACCTGCGGCGCTTCGCGTTCAAGGTGTGGAATCCAAGTCGGACCCGCGGGAACCCCGCCCCCGGCTCGCGCGTGGGTAGGGCGGAGGCGGGCGCCTGGACGCTGCGTGCGGGGCCCTCTATACAGGGAGTATGGAAGCGGTCCCAGACGACCTCAAGCGAGCGGCGCTCCTCGAAGGGGTCGAGCTCGACGCGGCGATCGGCGCCGGCCGGTTCGCGCGCGTGTGGAGCGCGCGCTACCGCGGCGACGCGGTCGCGTTCCGCTTGCTGCACGACGCCGACGGCCCGCGCCCGCGCTCCTTGAACCACCCCGGGATCCTCAGCGCCCGCGCGCGCGGGCGCCTGCTGGGACGCCCCTACCAGATCCTGCCCTTGTTCCCGGCCGACCTGCGCCAGGTCTTGGGCGGGCGCCCGCTCGCGCGCCGCCTGCAGCGGCCGGTGCTCATGACCCTGCTCGACGCGCTCGAGCACGCGCACCAGCGGGGGGTGATCCACGGCGACCTCAAGCCCGCCAACGTGCTCCTCGACCCGAGCTCGGCCCGCACCGCCCTCGGCGACTTCGGCACCCCCGCGGACGTCCAGGCCCTCGAGGCCTCGATCCTCAGCGCCGAGCGCAGCGAGCTCGCCGGCACCGCGTCCACGCTGCCGTACCTCGCCCCGGAGCGGATCGCGGGCGGGAGCCCCACCCGCGCCGCGGACGTGTTCGCCTTTGGGGTGCTCTTGTTCGAAGTCCTCACCGGCAGGCTCCCCGTGGGCCTTGAGCTGCCGAGCGAGCTGAACCCGTCCCTCGACCGGAGGGTCGACGCGCTGGCGAAGCGCCTGCTCAGCCGGCTCCCCGAGCGCCGGCCCGGGCTGGGGGAGGTGCGCCGCGAGCTGTTGCGGGTCCTCCCGGGGGCCGAGGGCGACTCCGAGCGCCTGCCGCGCCCCCCCGCGCCCCAGGACATGGTCTACGTCGCGGCAGACCGCGTCGTGTTCGGGGACCGAGACGACCGCGACGCGAGCCCGATGTTCGAGGCCTCGCTGCCTGCCTATTGGATCGACGCCACCCCGGTCACCAACGCCGACTACGCGGCCTTCGTCGCCGCCACCGGCGCGGCGCCTCCCCGGGCCTGGCGCGGCGGACGCCCGCCGGGCGCGCAAGCGCGCTGGCCGGTGAGCGGCGTCAGCTGGCACGAGGCACAGGCCTACGCCGCCTGGCTCGGCAAGCGCCTGCCCACCGAGCGCGAGTGGGAGCGCGCGGCCATGGGGCCCGAGCACCGCTCCTATCCCTACGGCGAGGGCTTCGACCCCACGCGGATCGTGCGCGAGGGGCTCGCGAGCGTCGACGAGCTGCTGGAGGGTGCGTCGTCGGAGGGCGTGCGACACCTGACGGGCAACGGCTGGGAGTGGACCGCGTCGCCCTTCGTGCGCTACGGGCAGCCCGGGCCCGCCCCCAACGACGCGCGCACGATCCGCGGGGGCTACGACCCGAACCGCCCCGCCGCGGCTAACGCCCACACCCGGCGAGGGTTCCGCCCCGACGCCGCGGACCACGGGCTCACCTTTCGCTGCGCCATGGACCCTGAGCGCGGTCCGAGGTCCTCGGCGCATTAACCCTTGCGTTGCCTGGACGCAGGCCCGGCCGCTGGATACCATGCGGCCTTCACGAACAGAGGGGGTCCTCCGTGGCGGGTGAGCGGCGACGGGACTACATGGTCAACAACCGGGTCCACATGCTCTACATGATGACCTGGGTCAATTCGGGGCTCCTGGTCACCGCGTTCGGCGTGCTGGTCTTCAGCCTCGTGCGAACGCAGGAGGCGATCCGGGAGGTCGACAACCTCGCGTTGTTCGGCGTGATCAACCCCTTCCTCCTCCTGGGCTTCCTGGCGTTCATCATCGTGTGCACCAGCCTCGGCCTGGGCGTCTACACGATCATTCACACGCACCGGCTGATGGGCTCTGCCTACCGGATCGGCGTCGTGCTGCGCGAGATCAACGAGGGCAAGCCGACCCGGGTCAAGCTGCGCGACGGCGACTTCTTCGTCGACATCGGCGACGAGATCAACAGCCTCGCCGACCGGGCGCCTCCCCCGAGCGGGGCGGTGACCGCGACCGAGACCGCCCCCGACAGCCCCGCCCCGGACGCCCCGGCCCCCGCGGAGGAGGCCAGCTAGCAGGGCCAAATACGCTTCACGTTTTGGCTCGTGCGTGTGTCCGCTTTGCAACGCATCATCCGCCGCAACCATCGTAAACTCTTTGAATACTTGACTGGGTAGCGGGGTCATCCTCAACGAGTGTTGGCACTTGCATTGCAGCAGGTGGAGAGGATCGGGTCGAGGATGATGAGGTCGTTTCGAGTTTCAGCCCTGGTTGCGTTGTGTGCTGGCCTGATCGGGCCAGCGCACGCGACGAGCGTGCTGCGCTTCACCACCGCCGAAATGGCCGAGCGCGCCGAGGTCGTGATCCACGGGATCGTGGCCGACACCCGCGCCGAGCTCGCCCCCGACGGCGCGATCGTGACCCGGATCCAGTTGACGGTGCTCGAGCAGCTCAAGGGCGAGCCGAGCGAGCTGTTCGAGTTCGTGGTCTACGGCGGCGTGCTCGGCAAGCGCGGGAGCGCGATCTCGGGCGCCCCGACCTTCAACCGCGGCGAGGAGCTGATCGTGTTCCTCACCGTCGAGAACAGCAAGGGGCTGCGCACGGCGATCGGCCTCGCGCAGGGTAAATACAGCGTGCGGTTGGAGAAGGGCAAGAAGCTCGCCTTCCGCAACATGCAGGGTCTGCGCCTGGTCGACAAAGAGACCGGCGCCGAGGAAGACCCCGGCCGCGACCAGGGCGTCGCGCTCAACGAACTCTTGGATCGGATTCGGCAAGCGGTGAAGGACGGCAGCAAGTGACACGACACGAAACGAGTCGTTACCGCAGGGTCAGCAAGAAGACCATTCTCCGCCTGCCGATCTACGCCCTGGCGTTCACGGTGATCGGGCTGGGTTGGTCGGCCTACGCCTTCGTCTCGCTGCAGTCTGGGTCGAAGGCCTTCGCCTGGTCGAGCCCCACCGTGGGCTTCGTGATCCACCAGGCCGCCGACCCGCTGATCGGCGACGGCAGCGACGAGACCGCGGTGCGCCTGGGCTTCCAGGCCTGGGACCAGGTGCCGAGCAGCACGATCGCCTTCGTCGAGGACCAGAGCCCGGCTTCCCGCGCGCGCACCGACTGGCGCTCGGACGACATTCACCTCGTGATCTGGGACACCACCAACGAGAGCGGCTTCTTCGGCGGCGCGGCTGGCCTCGTCGCGATCACCCCGGTCGACTTCGACCCGGGCAGCGGCCAGATCCTCGACGCAGACATCATCTTCAACGCGAAGAACTACACCTTCAGCACCGACCTCTCACCGGGCACCTTCGACATTCAGGGGATCGCGACCCACGAGGTCGGGCACCTCCTCGGCCTCGACCACAGCGCGGTGGTCGGCGCGACCATGAACCCCTTCGCCAACCAAAACGACACCCGCCTGCGCAGCCTCGAGGACGACGACCGCGCGGGCGCCTGGTCGATCTACCCGCTCTACCTGCCCGGCGCCGTGGTCGGCCAGCTCAAGCGGGTCGACGGCACCGCGATCTCGGGCGCCCACGTCGTGGCCGAAGACAGCGACGGCAACCCGGTGTCCGCCACCCTCTCCGACGGCGCGGGGAACTTCGCGATCCGCGGGCTCGATCAAGGCCAATACGTGATCTACGCCGAGCCCCTCGACGGCCCGGTCCGCAGCAACAACTTCTCGACACACACCAGCGGGCTGCGAATCGACACCGACTTCGGCACCACCTTCTACGGCTCGGGCACGGGCCAGAGCTCGCCGGTCACCCCGCAGACGATCCAGGTCCTCTCCGGCCAGGTCAGCAACCTCACCCACACCCTCGTGGCCCGCAGCCAGCTGCCGACGCCCATGAACATCAACAACCTCAGCCTGAACACGATCGCCCCCGGTCAAGCGGCGCAGCTCACCGCCTTCGGCACGGGCCTCGGCAACGCGACCAAGGTCGTCGTCCCGGGCAACGGGGTGTTCACCAGCAACGAGGTGTTCACCGCCAGCTCGGCGCGCTGCGACCTGGAAGTCACCGGCTCGACCCAACCCCAGCTGCGCACCGTGCGCGTGGTCAACGAGGCCACCGGCGACTGCGCCGTGCTCACCGGCGGGTTCGAGGTTCGCCTCCCGGCCCCCACCGCGAGCGGGATCGCTCCCAGCAGCGGAGCCCCGGGGGTGAGCGCCGAGGTCACGGTCGCCAACGCCGACCTGGGCGCCCGCGTGATCTTCGGCAACCAGGTGCTCAACGCGACCCAAACCGGCAGCGGCGTCTCCTTCTCCGTGCCGAACATGCCCAACGGCACCTACACCGTCTGCGTCGAGAACCCCGACGGTCAGTTCGCGGTGCTGAAGAACGCGTTCACCGTGGAGAACTCGGTGGCGACCACCCCGCCCCCCGCCCCGACCAGCACCGCCCAGACCCCGACCACCCCGACCGGCACCGGCGCCCCCGCGGCGCAGGCCCC
>JAGQRJ010000731.1 GCA_020425635.1 Planctomycetota bacterium
AGGCCGAGACCGAGACCGAGGCCGAGGCCGAGACCGAGGCCGAGGCCGAGACCGACGCCGAGACCGAGACCGACGCCGAGACCGAGGCCGAATCCGAGACCGAGGCCGAATCCGAGACCGAGACCGAATCCAAGACCGCCCGACGGCGAGACCGAATCCGAGACCGAGATCGATCCTGAAACCTCGGGCCCCCAAGCCGTAGGGGCGGAGCTTGCCTCCGCCCGCGGTCGCGCTCCCCCGCGTCGCCTGCTTCCCGAGAACGAGACGCTCGCGAAGTGCGCCGGGATCGCCCCCGCGGCGAGACCAAGGCCCCCGCCGCGCGCTAAAGTGCGCGCCCGAGGAGGTGCGTGTGAGCACCGTGGTCGACGACGCCTGGAAACAACTCGAAGGCTACCTGGCCGGCGGCGCCTGCCCCGAGGCTGGGGCGCTGGGCGGCCCAGCGAGCGACGCGGACCTGGACGCGCTGGAGGAGGTCTACGGCGAGCTCCCGGCGGGCTACGTGGCCTCGGCCCGGCGTCACGACGGCTTCGCGGGCACGGTGCTGGGGTTCACCTTCCCCAGCGCGCGCGGGTCGCTCGAGCTGTTCCAGCGCCTGAGCGAGGACGACGCCTGGGACGAGTGCTGGCTGCCGATCGCGACCAACGAGGCGGGGAGCTACCTGGTGGTCGACTACAACACCCACGCCGTCCTCGACTACGACCGCGACGAGGGCGAGACCCTGATCTGCGACACCGTCGAGGAGCTGCTGAGCTGGCTGGCCTACGTGGTCAAGCGCGACCGCCCGCGCCCCGACGGCGAGGGCGACTTCGTCGACGCCGAGGGGAACCCCTGGGAGCCGAACCCAAGCGAAGACCCCGACCCCGCGCTGCGCAAGGTCGCGCGCTGGCGGGCGCTGGCCGAGGGCGACGACCCGAGCGCGGCGCGGGCGTTCGAGGAGACCTTCGTGACCCCCGACGGGCCGGCCTTCAACCGGGTCCACGCGCCGGGGGAGCCGACCCGCAACGACTGGGACCGGCTCCTGCAGTGGGGCGTGCGCGCGGCGGACCTCACGACCCAGATCGACGCCGCCCACGGCGCCGTGCAGGCGGGGCGCTTCTTCCCGACCCGGGAGTCGAGCGAGGCCGACCTCGCCGCCAACCCCGAGCACCCGGTCTATCGCTACCTGCGCGGGCTGGTCCACTTCTTCGACGCGGAGTTCGAGCCGGCGGAGGCGATCCTGAGCGAGGTCCTCGCCGAGCACGACTCGGTGGGGGCGCGCAGTGTGCGCGGGCTCGTGCGCGCCGAGCTCGGGCGGCCCGCCGAGGCGATCGCCGACCTCGAGCAGGCCCTGGCCCGCGGCTCGTGGCTCGGCGGCCAGTCGGTCGCCCGCGAGAAGCTCGCCGAGCTCCAGGCCTCGGCCTAGCCCGCAAAGCTCACCACGAAGTGGTGAGTTTGCGGGGTAGCCGCCTGCGAAGCAGGCGGGCTGCGCCGGAGCGAGTCGGCGGCTCTGCCCCCGCGAGCGAGGCGCAAGCGACAGTGTGTACCCGGCCGCAGGCCGGGTCTCACTGTCTTAAACAACACTGTTGGGCGCACTTCGAATCCACGAGCGGAGCGAGTGGTGAGACGTGCGGGCTAGCCCAGGTCGCGACGGGACCTGGGGGCGAGCGGCGGCTCAGCGAGGCGACTGGGCCTGGAGCCAGGCCTTGAGCTCTCGCCGCCGGTCCGGCTCCAGGGCCTCGAGGAAGCGCTCGGCCGCGGCGTCGCCTTGGCCGCGCCGCAGGCCGAGGCTGGCGAGGTAGGTGAACTCGGCCCGCCGCTGGGGGTAGGCCTCGGCCCCCGCGGTCGCGAGGTCGACGAGGCTCGCCCAGGCCCCGACCTTCTGCGCCTGGCGCAGCAGGCGCTCGAGGTAGGGCAGGCGGTTCGAGGCGTCACGGCGGAGGTTGCGCGCCTGGGCGCGCTGCAGGAGCAGGGCCCAGGCGGAGGCGTCGAGGGGAGGGGTGAGCGCTGCGTTCGCGTCGACGAGCTTCACGACCTCCTCGGCGGCGCTGCTCCTGATCAGGGGCTGGCGCCAGGGCGAGCGCGCGAGGGGCAGGAGGACCCGCAGCGCGGCGGGGTCGTCCTGCATGGCCCACAGCGAGAGCCCCACCTGCAGCTGCATGCCGCCGTGCCAGGGCTTGAGCTCGAGGGAGCCGCGCGCGGCCTCGAGCGCTCCGGCCCAGTCGCCCCGCACGAAGCGCGCCACAGCCAGTCCGCCCCAGAGGTCCACACGCGAGCGCAGGGAGAGCGGCTCTCGCAGCAGCGCCACGGCCTCGGCCTCCGCCGCAGCGTCTCGCTCCCCCCGCCGGCGGGGGAGCCTCAGGTGGCACAGCGCCGCCCGCTGATCGGGCGAGAGCTGCGCGCCCTCGAGCTCGGCTGCGAGGCGCTTGCCTGAGGCCGCCGTGCCCTCCGTCGCCGCGAGCAGGCGCAGGTCGAGCGGGTCGAGGGCGTCTCGCCAGGGGGTGAGCCAGGCCTCGCGCTCCTGGGCGCTGCGGGCCATGCGCGCCAGCCGCAGGGCCGCGCGGGGGTCGCGCGCGCCCCACGGCTGGAGCAGGAAGCTCGCCCAGTGATCGAGCTCCAGCGCCTCGAACACGTCGGCCGCGCGCGCGGCGTCTTCGTAGCGCGTCTCGCGCGCGGGGAACGCACGCAGGACCTCGCGCTCGACCCGGTGGAACTCGCCAGCCAGGGCCAGGCGCTTCAGCTCGTGCAGGCGCTCGCGCGGGAGCAGCGCCTCGTCGAACAGCGACGGGGGGTTGGGGGGCGCGGCGTCGGCGAGGTGCGCGCGCCACACCGGGGTCAGGTCGGGCGGGAGCTCCAGACGGTTCGCCGCGCGGTCGTAGCCCCGGCGCCGCGCGAGCTCGCGCAGGGCCGGATACTTGGGGAAGCGGGGGAGGGCGTGGTGCAGGTAGGCGTCGCAGAGCTCCGGGAGGTCCGCCTGGTCGTAGAGCTCCGCGAGCCGCGGCCAGAGGCTGGGCTCGGGAGGAGCGTCTGAGGCCGCGACCTCGCGCAGCAGCGCCCGCAGCTCGACGCGCGGGAGCCCGCCGGCGCCGTCGAGCTTCGCGCGCAGCTCGGTCTGGGGATCCGGGTGGGCAGGCGAAGAGGAGGCG
>JAGQRJ010000732.1 GCA_020425635.1 Planctomycetota bacterium
AGACTGGGGGCGTCGAAGCTGCCCAGGAGCGGGCCGACCGCGGAGGTGGAATGCTCCCCAAGAAGGCGAACCGTGAGCGGGTGCTGCCCGTGCTCGACCACGCCCCCAGCTTGAGCCTGGAGGCCGTGCGCGCCGTGTCGCAGGAGACCGGAGTGCCGGCCGCCGACGTCTACGGGACCGCGAGCTTCTACACCCTGATCGGCGGCGAGCCGCGCACGCGGGTGTGCCAGGGGCTGAGCTGTCAGCTGGCCGGCGCCGACGCCCTGCTCGCCCGGCTGCGCGCCGCCGGGGAGCCCGTCGAAGCGGTGAGCTGCGTGGGCCAGTGCGACCGCGCGCCGGCCCGGCTCGACCCGGCCCTCGAGGTCGTCGCCGAGCGGGCGCGCGGGGCGGTGTTGCCCGCGAGCCCCGAGCTCGCCATGAACCTCGCGGGCGCGGACGGCACCGACTACCCCGGGCTCGCCTGGGCCCGCGCGCGCGGGGCCGAGGCCGTGCTGGAGGCCCTCGAGGCCTCGGGGCTCCAGGGCCGCGGCGGCGCCGGGTTCTCGACCGCGACCAAGTGGCGCATGGTCCGCGGGCAGGCGGAGGCCGAGCGCTACGTGGTGTGCAACGCCGACGAGGCCGAGCCCGGCACCTTCAAGGACCGCGAGCTGATCCTGCGTCGCCCGCACCTGCTCCTCGAGGGGATCGCGATCGCGGCGCACACCGTCGAGGCCCGCAGCGCCTACGTCTACATTCGCGGCGAGTACACCGCCGAATACCGCAGCCTCGAGCGCGCGCTCGAGGCCGCGCGGGGCACGCCGCTGCTCGAGGGGCTCACGATCGAGCTGGTGCGCGGACACGGCGCCTACATTTGCGGCGAAGAGACCGCCATGCTCGAGTCCATGGAGGGCAAGCGCGGCATGCCGCGGCTCAAGCCGCCCTACCCCACCGAGCAGGGCTTCCGCGGCAAGCCGACGGTGATCAACAACGTCGAGACCTTGGCCTGCGTGCCCGCGATCCTGGTCCGCGGCGGCGCCTGGTTCCGCGCCCTGGGCAAAACCGAGCCGGGGACCAAGCTCTACTGCGTCTCAGGGCACGTCGCCCGCCCGGGCGTCTACGAACTACCGCTCGGGGTAAACCTCGACGAGCTGGTCGAGGCGGCCGGGGGCTACGTGGGCACGCCGCGCTTCTTCAGCCCGGGGGGCGCGTCCTCGGGCTTCCTCCCGATCACGCAGCGCGCGCTCCCGCTCGACTTCGGCTCGCTGGGCAAGCAGGGCAGCTTCCTCGGCAGCGCGGGGGTCGTGGTGCTCAACGACACCGTCGACCTCGCCCAGGCGGCGCGCTGGCAGGCGGTGTTCTTCGAGGACGAGTCCTGCGGCCAATGCGCCCCCTGCCGGATCGGGACCCGGCTCCTGCGCCGATCCCTCGACCGCTACCTCGAGAGCGGCGACCCCGCCGCCCTAGAGCACGTCGACGACGTGGCCTGGGAGATGGACGAGGGCTCGATCTGCGGGTTGGGCTACACCGCCTTCTTGCCGCTGACGTCGCTGCGCAAGCACTTCCCCGAGTCCTTCGGGGCCAGGGCCCAGGGAGGGCGAGCGTGAACGAGCCCGAGACCTTCGAGATCCTCGTCGACGGCGCGTCGATCACGGCCCGCGCGGGCGAGACCGTGTTGCAGGCAGCCGCCCGCGCGGGGATCGAGATCCCGACCCTCTGCCACGACGACCGCCTCGACCCCATGGGTTCGTGCCGCATGTGCCTGGTCGAGGTCGCCGGCAGCCGCCGACTGCAGCCGGCCTGCGCGTGGAAGGCCGCGGCCGGCATGGAGGTCAAGTGCGAGACCGAGCGCGTCGCGCGGCACCGTGTGCACCTGCTCGAGATGTACCTCGCCGATCACGCGGCGCCAGCGACCCCCGAGCCCCTGGCCCCCAAGAACCAGGTGCTCCAGCTCGCCGAACGCTACGGGGCGACCCGGCGCCTGCCGGCGCTCGAGGCCCGGCGCGAGGCCCGCGCGGACGCGAACCCCTACGTTCACTTCGACCCCGACCAGTGCATTCTCTGCGCGCGCTGCGTGCGCTACTGCGACGAGGTCGAGGCGGTGAGCGCGATCACCCTCGCCGGGCGCGGGGCCAAGACCACGATCGCGACCGCGGCCCAGACCCAGCTCCTCGACACGACCTGCGAGCTCTGCGGCGGGTGCATCGACACCTGCCCCACCGGAGCCATGCGCGAGAAGAAGCCGCGCTCGGTGGTCGAGCTCGCGCAGCCCGTGAAGCAGGTGCGCACGACCTGCAACTTCTGCGGGGTCGGCTGCCAGCTCGACCTGCACGTGGCCGACGAGAAGGTGGTCAAGGTCAGCGCCCCGCCGACGGGGACGACGCTCAACGACGGCAACCTGTGCGTGAAGGGGCGCTTCGCCTACGACTTCATTCACCACGAGGAGCGGCTGACCAAGCCCCTCGTGCGCGAGAACGGGCAGCTCGTCGAGACCTCCTGGGAGATCGCGCTCAAGCGCGCGGCCGAGGGCCTGCGCGGGGTCGAGCAGCGCTACGGCGCGCAGGCGTTGGGCTTCGTCTCCTCGAGCCGCTGCACCGGGGAAGAGAACTACCTCGTGCAGAAGCTGGCCCGCGCGGCCTTCGGCACCAACAACTGCCACCAATGTGCGGCGACGTGACACGCGCCGACGGTCGCCGGTCTGGTGACCATGTTTGGCGCGGGCGCGATGACGAACTCGATCCCCGAGATCCGAGACGCCGACCTGCTGTTCGTGATCGGCTCGAACACCACCGAGGCGCACCCGATCATCGCGATGGAGATGAAGCGCGCGGTGCACAACGGCGCGAAGCTGATCGTCGCGGACCCGCGGGCGATCTGGCTCTCGGAGGTCGCCGACATTCACCTGCAGCTCCGTCCGGGCACGGACGTGTGGCTGCTCAACGCCATGGCCCACGTGATCGTGGCCGAGGGGCTCGCGGACGAGGCGTTCATCGCCAAGCACACCTCGGGCTTCGAGGCGGTCAAGGCGACCGTCGCGGACTACACGCCGGAGGAGGCCGAGCGCGTCACCGGCGTCCCCGCGGAGTCGATCCGTGAGGCGGCGCGGCTCTACGCCACCACGCGCAAGGCGGGGATCTACTACACCCTCGGGATCACCGAGCACACCCACGGCACCGACAACGTCTACTGCCTGGCGAACCTGGTGCTCATGACGGGGCACCTCGGCGTGCGTTCGGCGGGCATGAACCCGCTGCGCGGGCAGAACAACGTGCAGGGCGCCAACGACGCCGGCGCGACCCCGATCTATTACCCCGGCTACCAGTCGGTGACCGACCCCGAGGTCCGCGCCAAGTATGAGGCCGCCTGGGGCGTGCCGCTCAGCCCGGAGCCGGGGCTGAACCTGAACGTGATGATGAAGGAGCTGAACACCGAGGGGATCAAGGGCCTGTTCGTCATGGGCGAGGACATCGTGCTCTCGGAGCCCAACGCGGGGAAGGTCGAGCACGGGCTGAACCAGTGCGAGTTCCTCGTGGTCCAGGACATCTTCCCCACGGAGACCATGCGCTACGCCGACGTGGTGCTCCCCGCGACCTGCTTCGCCGAGAAGGACGGGGTGTTCACCAACAGCGACCGCCGCGTGCAGCGCGTGCGCAAGGCCGTGGAGCCGCCGGGGGAGGCGCGGCCCGATTGGCAGATCCTCTGCGACCTCGCCCGCGCGGCCGGCTACCCCATGCCCCACTACAGCGGGCCGGGGGAGGTCTACGCCGAAATGGCCGCCCTCGCGCCGAAGTTCGCGGGGATCTCCCACGAGCGCCTCGAGCAGCACCCCGAGGGGCTGCACTGGCCCTGCCCCGACCCCGAACACCCGGGGACCCCGACCCTGCACCTCGACGGCCCCATGGTCGGGATCGCCCCGTTCCAGGCGGTGAGCTACCGGCCGAGCGCCGAGCTCCCCGACCCCGAGTACCCGCTGGTGCTGAGCACCGGGCGCACGCTCTACCACTACAACAGCGCGAGCCAGACCCTGCGCGACCCCGGGACCGTGGCCAAGCAGCCGGAGAACTTCATCGAGGTCCACCGCCGCGACGCCCGCAAGCTGGGCGCCGGCAACGGCGACCGCGTGCGGGTCCACTCCCGCCGCGGCGAGGTCGAGGCCGTGGTCGTGGTCAGCCCCCGGGTCCGCCCGGGCTGCGTGTGGATGCCCTTCCACTTCCCGGACCAGCTCACCAATCGCCTGACCAACGACGCCGGCGACAGCGTGACCGGCACCGGCGAATACAAGGTGTGCGCGGTACGCCTCGAGCGCCTCTCCCCGGCACCGGTCGCTTAGCTACCCCGCAAGGGTTTACACCGCCGCCCGCGGGATTTAGCGTTGCTCGACACGGCCCCCCGCGCGTCCGCGTCGGAGCCCTCGGAGAGCACCTCATGAAGACCAGCAGCGAGATCCGGCAGAGCTTTATCGACTTCTTCGTCGAGCGCGGGCACACGGCCGTCGAGAGCGCGCCCGTGGTCCCCCACGGCGACCCGACCCTGCTGTTCACCAACGCGGGCATGAACCAGTTCAAGGACGTGTTCTTGGGCACCGGCACCCGCCCCTACACCCGGGCGGTCGACACCCAGAAGTGCATTCGCGCGGGCGGGAAGCACAACGACCTCGACGACGTGGGCAAGGATGGCTACCACCAGACCTTCTTCGAGATGCTCGGCAACTGGTCCTTCGGCGATTACTTCAAGGAAGACGCGATCAAGTGGGCCTGGGAGCTCATGACCGAGGTGTGGGGGATCGACCCCGTGCGGCTCTACGCGACCGTGCACCACACCGACGACGAGGCGGCGGAGCTCTGGCCGCAGCTCACCGGGATCCCCCCGGAGCGCGTGCTGCGCTTCGGCAAGGACAACTTCTGGGAGATGGGCGCGACGGGCCCCTGCGGACCCTGCTCGGAGATCCACATCGACCGCGGGGAGACCCCCGATCACGCGCTGGCGATCGACCCCAAGCGCGGGGTGAACTCGGGGTCGGAGCGCTTCATCGAGCTCTGGAACCTGGTGTTCATGCAGAGCGAGCGCCTGGCGGACGGCTCGCTCAAGCCGCTGCCGGCGAAGCACGTGGACACCGGCGCGGGCCTCGAGCGGGTGTGCCAGGTGCTGCAGAACGTGCACAGCAACTACGACACCGACCTCTTCCGCGGGCTGATCGAGGCGATCGAAGCGCGGACCAAGGTCAAGTACGACCCAGGACCCAAGGGGCTCCCCCACCGCGCGATCGCGGACCACGTGCGCTGCCTGAGCTTCGCGATCGCGGACGGCGCGGACCCGGGGAACACCGGGCGCAACTACGTGCTGCGCCGGATCCTGCGTCGCGCGTCGCGCTTCCTGCACGGGCTGGGGGTCAACGAGCCCGCGCTCGCGGAGTTCGTGCCCCCCTTGATCGCGATCATGGGCGAGACCTTCGGCGAGCTCGCCGGGCGCAGGGAACACATCGAGCGGATCCTGAGCAAGGAGGAGGAGCAGTTCCTCAAGACCCTCGACCGCGGGGTCAAGCACTTCGCCGAGGAGCGCGAGCGGCTCGAGCAGAGCGGCAAGCAGACGGTCCCGGCGGAGACGGTGTTCTTCCTCTACGACACCCACGGCTTCCCGCCCGACCTCACCGAGCAAATGGCCGAGGAGGCGGGGCTCAAGGCGGACATGGCGGGCTTCGCGCGCCTGGAGGAGGAGACCAAGGAGAAGAACCGCCAGCGCGGGAAGTTCCAGGTCGACCTCAGCACCTACGCCGGGGTCGAGCCGACCGTGTTCCGCGGCTACGAGACGACCACCGCGGAGGGCAAGCTCCTGCGCGCGGGACCGCAGGAGCTCGTGCTCGACCGGACCCCGTTCTACGCGGAGTCGGGCGGGCAGGTCGGCGACACCGGGACGATCGCGGCCCAGGACGGGAGCTTCGAGTTCGAGGTCCTCGACACCCAGAAGCAGGGTCAGGTGTTCGTGCACCTCGGGCATTGGGTCAAGGGCGACCCGGAGGCGGCGCAGGTCGGCACGCCGGTGCTGGCGCTGGTCGACGCGGCGCGCCGCGACGCGATCCGGCGCAACCACACCGCGACGCACCTCCTGCACTGGGCGCTGCACGAGGTCTTGAGCGACAAGGCGACCCAGGCGGGCTCGGAGGTCTCGCCCACGCGGCTGCGCTTCGACTTCAACTGGGCCAAGCGCCTCGCGCCCGAGGAGCTCGCGGAGGTCGAGCGCCTGGTCAACGCCAAGATCTGCGAGAACGACCCTGTGATCACCGAGGAGCTGCCGATCGCCGAAGCGCGCGAGCGCGGGGCGATCGCCATGTTCGGTGAGAAGTACGGCGAGCGCGTGCGCGTGCTCGACGTGGGCGGCTACTCGGTCGAGCTCTGCGGCGGGACCCACGTCAACCGCGCGGGCGACATCGGCGCGTTCAAGATCGTGCAAGAGGCGAACGTCGGCGAGGGCTTGATCCGCGTCGCGGCGCTGACCGGGGCGCACGCGGCGGCGCGCTCCTACGCGGACAGCCGGCTCGTGAGCCAGCTGGGCCACGAGCTCAAGGTCCCCGCGGAGCAGCTCCTCGAGCGCCTGCACGCCATGCAAGACGAGATCAAGGAGCTCAAGCGCAAGGCCAAGGAGGCGCTCGCGCTCTCGCTCCCGAGCTGGGACGAGCTCAAGGGGCGCGCGCAGCAGGTCGACGGCGTGTCGCTGCTCGCGGTCGAGGTCCCTGGCGCCGACGCCAACGCCCTGCGCCAGTTCGGCGACAACGTGCAGAAGCAGAGCGCGCCCTTCGTGGGGGTGTTCGTGGCGGCGGGCGAGGGCGACAAGGTCCCCGTGGTCGCGGCGCTCTCGCAAGCCCTCGTCGACCGCGGCTGGCACAGCCGCGACCTCGTGCAGGCGGTCGCGGGCGCCATGGGGGGCGGCGGCGGCGGCAAGAAGCCTGGGCTCTGCAGCGGGAGCGGCAAGGACCCGAGCAAGGTCCCGGCCGCGTTGGCGGCGGCCGAGGCCGCGGTTCGCGCCAAGCTGAGCTCGTAGCCGCGTGACGCGGCCCGTCTTCGCCCAGCAGGGCGCGGTCCTGGGGGTGGTGCACCTGCCCCCGCTCCTGGGGCAGGCGAGCTGCCCCGGCGTGCCCGCCCTGCGCGCGCACGCGCTGCGCGAGGCGCGGGAGCTCGTGGCGGGAGGCGTGCACGCGCTGCTGCTCGAGAACTGGCGCGACGACGTCCCTCGCCCCACGGTCGACCCCGAGGCCGTGGCGTGCCTGGCCGGGCTCTGCCGGGACGTGGTCGCGGCGGTGGAGGTCCCGGTGGGGGTCAACGTGCTCCCCTGCGACGCGCGCGCGGCCCTGGCGATCGCGGTCAGCTGCGGGCTGGAGTTCCTCCAGCTCGACGTGTTCGTGAACCGCGTGCGCACGGACTACAGCTACAGCAAGGTCCCCCCCTTCGAGTTCGAGCCCGACCTCGCGGCCTTCGCCCGCTGGCGGCGAGACTTCGGGGCGGAGGGGGTGGGCGTGCTCGCCACGGTGCACCCCAAGCACTACACGACCCTCGACGGCTCGACCCTCGAGGCCTCGACCCGGCGCGCGATCGAGCACGGCGCCGACGCGGTGGTCGTGACCGGGGCCGCCACCGGGAGCGCCCCGGACCTCGCGCGCGTGCAACGGGTGTGCTCGGCCGCAGGGGACGTGCCGGTGGTCGTCGGCAGCGGGGTCAGCCTCGAGAACGCCCCGACGCTCTTGCCCCCCGCGCGCGCCGCGATCGTGGGCACCGCGTTCAAGAGCGCCGACTTCGCCGAGGTCTACCCCGAGCGGGTGCGCGCGCTGGTCGCGGCCCTCGCGCCGTGACCGACGATCGCCTGCGGCGCCGCGAGCGCGAGCGCGACCTCGAGCCCGACGGCGAGACCCGCTGGTTGAGCGAGCAGCTGCGCAGCGGCGTGCTCGACCAGGAGCGCCTCGAGCTCCTCGCGACCCTCGGGCACCCCGGCGCCCAGGCCCTCGCCCCGCAGGCGCCGCCTCCCGAGGACGACGGCGAGGCCTTCGCGGAGTGGGTCGCTGGGCTCACCCGTTGGGGCCCCGGCTGCGCGGTCCGCGCGGGCCTGGCGCTCCTGGGCGTGATCCCCGTGCGGGTCTACGGCTCGGAGCGCTTCGACGGGCCCGACGACCGGCTGCTGGCGGCGGGCGAGGCCCTCGCCCGCTGGGCGCAGGCTCCGGCGAAGGGGGAGCTGGCGGCCCTGCTGGCGGCGCAGGAGCAGCTGCAGCAGGCGGGCTACGGCTACGGACTCGCGACCGCGCTCAACTGCGCGTTCTCGCTGCTGAGGATCCCCGCCGAACCCGAGCTCGCCGCGAGCCACCTCCGCGACGCCTGCGCGCAGACGATCTCCCGTGTGGGGTCGGCCGCCGCGCTGCGCGCCCTGCAGCGTGAGCTCTGGCCCTGGGCCAGCGGCGAGGCCGACCCCCTCGAGCAGATCCTGGGCGGTCGCGGCGCGCGCCTGCTGCGGCTCAACGGGATCGTTCGCCGGCTGGTGTGGTCGGAGCCCGACCGGCTGTGGACGGCGAGCAACGCGGGCGAGGTCGTGGCCTACGGGCTGGACGGCGCGCTCCAGCTCGAGCTGCCCACCCGCGAGCGGGATATCTACGCCTTCGCCTGCGGGCCGCGCGGTGAGGTCGCGGTGGGCGAGGACAGCGGCGCCTGCGAGCTGTGGCTCGACCCCGAGCGGCCAGGGCGTAGGTTCGCGGCGAGCTCGGCGGTCCACGCCCTCGCGTTCTCCTCCGACGGCGCGTGGCTGTGGGTCGGGACCCACGCGGGGCAGCTCCTCACGGTCGAGCTCGGGCGCGACGGGCCTCCCCAGGGGGCCGAGGTCGCCGAGCGCTCGCTCAATGCGCTGTGCGCGGTCGGCGACGAGGTGTGGGCGGCGGCCCGTGGCGGCTGGCTGCTCGGACTCTCGGGGAGCGGTCGCGAGCTGCGCCGGCTGGGTCCCTTCGAGCAGGACGCCGAGGCCCTCGCCGCGCTCCCCGACGGGCGGTTGGTGGTGAGCCGGGGGCGGCAGCTGGTGACCTACGACCTCGAGCGCGGCGTGGAGCTGAATCAGCTCGAGGTGCACACCGGCAGCGTCTACGGGCTCGAGGTCGTCCCCGGCGCGGCCGGCCAGGTCGTCTCGGCGGGCGGAGACGGCGCCCTGGTGTGGAGCGACCTCGACGCCGAAGTCGCGCTCCGCCGCTGGCAGACCCCCTCGACCTTGCTCGCCTGCGCCGTCTCCCCCGACGGCCAGCACGCGCTCTCGGGGGCGCGCACCGGCCTCGTGCGCAAGCACCCCCTGGAGCGCTGAGCGCCTTCGATCTTGGACGCCGTGGGGAACACGCCCCTGATCGAGCTTTGCGCCGGATCGGCGCGGGGCTCCCGGCGCCGCTGCGGCGAAGCCCCAACTAGCCCGCAAAGCTCACCACGAAGTGGTGAGTTTGCGGGGTAGCCGCCTGCGCAGCAGGCGGGCTGCGCCGGAGCGAGTCGGCGGCTCTGCCGCCGCGAGCGAGGCGCAAGCGACAGTGTGTACCC
>JAGQRJ010000733.1 GCA_020425635.1 Planctomycetota bacterium
CGCGGAGCCGGGCATGGCCCGCTTGCCCGCGGGCTTGACCTCGACCAGCTCCAGCGCGCCGGCGCCGGTGGCGATCCAGGGGCCCTCCTCGAGGGCGAGCACCTCCCCCGGGGCGCCGGCGGCCTCGGGGTGGACCCGCGCGCGCAGCACCTGCACCCGCCCGCTGGGCAGGTCGAGGTAGGCCACGGGCCAGGGGAGCATGGCGCGCACGCGGCGCTCGAGCGCCGCCGCCTCGGCGCCGAGCTCGAGGGCGCCGTCGGTCTTCTGGATCAGCGGGGCGAAGGTCACGCCGGCGGGGTCTTGCTCGAGGAACGCGGGGGCGCCGCCCTCGATCGCGCGCAGGGCGTCGACCAGCAGCCCCGCGCCCAGGTGGGCGAGGCGCTCGCGGAGCTCGCCCTTGGTCTCTTCGGGCCCGATCGGGGTCTCGCGCGCGGCGAGCACGGGGCCGGCGTCCATTTTGGCCAAGAGCTTCTGCACGGTGACGCCGGTGATCGCGTCGCCGGCGAGGATCGCGTGGGCGTCGGGGGCGGCGCCCCGCCAGCGCGGGAGCAGCGAGGCGTGGACGTTGATCGCGTAGCCCAGGCTCGGCGCGCGCCGGACCTCGCGCCCGAGGAACTGGCCGTAGGCCACGACCACCGAGAGCTCGACCCCCGCCTCGCGCAGGCGGGCGGCGCCCGCCTCGCCTGGGCGGCCGTCGGGCTGGAACACCGGCCAGCCGCGCTCGACCGCCAGCGCCTTGACCGGGGTCGGCTGCGGTGTGCCCGAGCGCCCGCGGGGGCGGTCGGGGTTCGTCACCACGAGCGCGACCTCGTGCCCCGCGGCGGCCGCCGCCTCGAGGGAGGGCACCGAGAAGCCGTCGCTACCAAAGAAGGCGATCCGCATGGACGAGTCCGCAGGTTAGGCTTGAGCCCACGATCCTACCGAATCCTCAGGAGCCCCCATGTTCGGCGGAGAGACCCCCGACCTGGCGACCACCCCCTGCCCTGCCTGCGGGCAGCTGATCGCGGAGCCCGACGTCGTGTGGGACCCCTGGCACACGAGCGACCTGCGCACGGCCGCGCTGCCCTACCACCGCGCCTGCGCGGCGGAGCTGCTCCCGCCGGCCGAGCCCGCGCCCCACATGCGGGTGTGCGGGATCTGCGGGGGGGAGTTCAGCGAGGCCGAGCTCGCGGCGGCCTTCGAGGCCCTCCACACGCGCTTCACCGGCGCGAAGGGCGTCGCGGCCGCCGCGGGGGTGGTGTGGCGGCTCGCCGAGCGCTCCCCGCGCCGCTTCGTCACCGAGCACCTGAGCTGCGTGCTCGGAGGCGCTAAGGCCAAAGGTAGCTAGACCTTGCCGCAAACCGGGGACCAGCCCGAGAATCGGGAACCCAACCCCGGGGCGGGGGGTGATAGCCCTCGACCGGGGGCCGAGGCGTTGTGCGAGTTCTCCGACGAGGCGTTGATCCTCGGCTGCCGTGGAGCAGGCGAAGAGCGAGCCCGCGCGCTGGTGGGAGAGCTGGCGCAGCGACATTTGGACCGCGTGGTGGGCTTCCTCTACGGGCTCACCGGTGACGCGGCCGTAGCACACGACCTGGCTCAGGAGGCCTTCGTGCGGGTCTACCGACACCGAGAGCGCTACCGCGAGGTGGCCAGGTTCTCGACCTGGCTCTACACGATCGCGCGCAACCTGGCGCTCAACGAGCTGCGCAACCGCCAGCGGCGGCCGCAGGTCTACGGGGCGTCGACGACGTCCGACCCCGCGCTGCACCCCCTCGACGCCGCCCCCGCGAGCGGCGCGTCTCCGGTCGAGGCCGCGGCCGAGCAAGACCTGCAGCACGCGGTGCGCGCCGCCGTGCGCTCCCTTCAATCGCCCTACCGCGAGGTGGTGGTGCTCTGCGACCTGGAAGAGCGCTCCTACGCGGAGGCCGCCGAGATCCTCGGCGTTCCCATTGGCACCGTGCGCTCGCGCCTCTCGCGCGCGCGCGGACGGCTCGAGCAGCGGCTGCGGCCGCTCCTCGAGCGAGGCGGCAGCGCATGATCGATCCCCGTGAGTCCACGCCTGAAGGCGACGCGCCGGGGCCCTTCTCCGAAGAGCTCACCGAGCTGGTCTCGGCCTCCCTCGACGGGGCGCTGAGCCCCGACGAAGAGGAGCGCCTCGCGGACCTCCTGGCTCAGGATCCGCAGCTCCACGCCTACCGCGAGCGGCTGCGCCGGGTGAAGCGCCTGGTCGCGGGCAGCGCGCCGCTCATGGCCGGGGCTCCGGGCGCGGGGTCGCGTCAGGACGCCCTCGCCGAGCTCCAGGCGCGGCTCGCGCGCGCGTCGGCGGGCGGGGAGCCGGGCCTCGGCCTGCAGGTCAAGCTCGGGATCCTGGCCTGCGTGGCCGGGCTCGTGTTGGTGAGCTGGCAGGTCGTGGCCTTCAGCCGCCGGCTGAACGACCGCTCCGAGGCGGCCCCCCAGAAGTCGGAGGTCTCGGAGGTCCCCGAGGCCTTGCCCGACGTGCCCGACCTCCCCGAGGAGGTCGACCTCACCCCGCCCGAGGACCCGCCGGGCGACGCCCCCGAGGCGCCGAGCGACCCCGAGCTCCCCGAGCCGCCGCTCCCGGACACCCCGCCCGAGGACCCGCAGCCCGAGGACCCCGCGCCCAAGGACCCCACGGACCCCAGCGATCCCCAGGACCCCGACGACGAGGGCGAGGTCGTGGCCGAGGTGCCCGACGCCACGCCGCAGCCCGGCCCCGACGAGGGCACCCGGGTGCGCCCCGAGGACCCGACGCCGCCGCCGCGGCCGGCGCTCGACCTCGCCGCGCTCAAGCGCCTCGTGGCGGGGATCCACGCCGCGGCGACCCCCCTCGAGCAGCGCCCGTCGTTGATCCGCTCGCTGGGCGACCCGCGCTTCGATCACCCCCTCGCCTACCAGACCCTGAGCGCGATCCTCGCCGGGCAGCTCGACCGCAGCCTCCCGATCGGCCAGGTCGAGGGCCGCGCGATCGGGCCCGAGGAGTGGAAGGCCGCCGCGCGCCTCGCCTGCGCCCGGCTCGACACGGCCTTGGCCGTGCGGGTGCTGCTCGACTCGCTCCAGGGCGACCAGACCTCCGACGGTCCGGCGGTCGAGGCGGCGCTGGGCCGCATGCGCGCCCCGGCGAGCGTCGAGGCCATGGCCCAGTCGCTCACGGGGCGCACGACCCTCGTGCAGGCGGAGGCGGCCTTGCGGGCGTTGGCCGCGGTGGGCGATCCGCTGGGCTACGCCGCCGTGCTCGAGGTGTTCGAGAACGACCGCGCGCCCGCGATCCTGGTGCGTCAGGCCGCGCTGGCGCTGGGCGCGCTGGGCAACGACGGCTCCCTCGCCCCGCTCAAGGGCGGGCTCGGCGACAAGCGCTCGATCGTGCGCGCCGGCTCCGCGGGGGGCCTGGGCCGCCTCGGCGCGCGGCTCCCCGACTGCGCCGAGGCCTCGGTCGAGGCTTTGGCGGGGGCCCTGCGCGACAAGGAGTTCGCGGTGTGCAGCGCCGCGGCCGAGGCGCTGGCGGCCGTCGGCGAGCCGGGGGTCCCGACCCTGATCGCGTGCCTGAACCCGTCGCAGGAGCCGCGAGCCGCGGTGCGCGACGCGGCCCGCGAGCAGCTGTGGCTGCTCAGCGGGCGCCCTCTGGCCGACGCGGCCCTCGCCGCGGACTGGTGGCGCGAGCACGAGCAGGCGGGGATCCCCCTCGCGCAGCCCACCGCGGTGCTCGCGGTCGACCCGGATCAGAGCCCGCTGGCCTACGCCGGCTGGGGCGAGCGGGTCGTGTTCATGCTCGACACCTCGGGCAGCATGCGCGGCCCGAAGTGGACCCAGACCCAGGCCGAGGTGCGGCGCGCGATCGAGGCCTACGCCGCGCGGCGGACCTCCAAGGACCGCGCTTGGGTGAACCTGCTCGCCTTCGCCGACGCCCCGCGCTTCGTGCGCCCGGGCTTCGCCAACGTCGCCTCGCGCAGCGGGCGGGCGGGGGTGCTCAGGCTGCTCGAGCAGCTGAAGCCGGTGGAGGTCGCCCAGACCAACCTGCTCAAGGCCATGCAGGCCCTCGACGCGATCCCCGAGGTCGACACCCTGGTGGTGTTCAGCGACGCCGGCGAGTCGCCCGCGGCGCTCGCGCGGACCTTCGACTCCGTGCGCCGCTCCCTCGCGCGTCGCCCGCTGCGGATCCACACCGTGTGGCTCAGCGGCGGGGCCGGGCCCTTGGTGGTCGACCGCGGCGCCGGGCACCCCGACGACCCCGCGGGGGCGACCTTCATGCGCCGGCTCGCGCGGGAGACCGGCGGGCTGTTCGTGCGCGAGCGCTGAGGGTCGGGCTGGTAGGCTAGGCGCGAGGCAGGTCCCATGACACGCAAGGCCGTCTACGCCGGCAGCTTCGACCCTCCGACCAACGGGCACATGTTCATGATCCGCGAGGGCGCGCGGCTCTTCGACGAGCTCGTGGTCGCGGTCGGCGACAACCCCGACAAGCGCGCCACGTTCACGGTCGAGGAGCGGGTGGAGCTGCTCGAGAAGATCTCCTCGCCCTTCGCCAACGTGACCGTCGAGAGCTTCGCCAGCCGCTACCTCGTGCGCTACGCGGCCGAGAGCGGCGCCGGCTACATTCTGCGCGGCCTGCGCAACGAGACCGACTTCCAGTTCGAGAACATGATGCGCCAGGTCAACGCCGACCTCGAGCCCGACGTCTCCTCCGTGTTCCTGATCACCCCTCGCCGCCTGGCCGAGACCTCCTCGTCCTTCGTCAAGGGCCTCGTCGGCCCCGAGGGGTGGCGCCAGGTCGTCAACGACTTCGTGCCCGCCCCGGTCTACGCCGCCCTGCTCGCCAAGTTCGGCGCGTCCTAGGCCGCCCTGGGGCTGGCGCTTGGCGTCGGGCCCTGTAGCGTGCGCCTGTGGAATTCCTCTGCTGCCTGTTCCCCGTGTTCCTCTGCGCGCCGCTGCTCGTCGACTCGCTGCGCGCGGTGCGGGCGACCTTGCGCGTCGAGTGCCTGCGCGCGTTCTGGGTCACGGTCGTGCTGGGGATCCCGCCCGCCCTCCTGGCCATGCTCGCGGTCGACGCAGGCCGTGTGCCCAGCCCGCCCTGGCTGCTCGTGCCCCTCGACTGGCTCGCCGCCGCGCTCTGCCTGGGCGCGGTGTTCGCCGCGGCGCTGCTCCTGCGCCTGCGCTACGCCCCGACGCCGGTGGAGAAGGTCGACCCCGAGGACCTGACCTACTGACCTGACCGGTCCGCCTCGGCGTCGGCCTAGGCCTAGGTCTCGGAGTCGGTCACGGTGTCGGTCTCGGATTCGGTGTCGGTCTCGGCGTCGGATTTGGCGTCGGATTCGGCGTCGGGCTCGGTGTCGGTCTCGGTCTCTGTCTCGGACTCGGTCTCGGTATCGGACCCGGTGCTCCGCACCGACTGGGGCGCACCGCGCGGGCACCGGCTCCGCGGGGGGCGGGGGAGCTGCTGCTCGGCGGCTTCGCTCGGTCGTTCCTACTGGCCGGCGAGCGAGACC
>JAGQRJ010000734.1 GCA_020425635.1 Planctomycetota bacterium
AGGGAGACCTCGACCCGCTCCTCGCCCGCGACCCGGGTCACGAGCACGAGCCGCGGGGGGTCGCCCGCGGCGGCCGGCAGCTCCACGCGCACCCGATACTCCCCGCCCTCGCCGGGCACGAGCTCGACGGTGGCCCCCTCGGTCTGGGGCTCGAGCCGGGCCTCGAGCACCTCGCCGCCCTTGACCCGCAGCTCGGCCGGGGCGCCCGGGGTCACCTCCAGCAGGGGCGGGTCGACCTGGACCTTGGGCAGGACCTCGCCGAAGAGCGCCACGTCGAGCACGGGCTGCACGGGGTCGTCGAGGTGCACGCGCAGGCGCCGGGCGAAGATCCCCGGGGGGGCGTCGTCGCGCACGGTGACCACGAGGTCGAGCCGCCCGGGGTTGATCGGCTCGCGCTTGAGCGTGAACAGGGCCTCGTCGAACTCCAGGGCCAGCACGCCGAGCCCCTGGCCGCCGTCGCGGCGCTCGAGGGGCACGCGCCGCGTGCCTCCCCAGCCCCGGGCCATGCGCTCGAACTGCACGGCGGTCGGCGCGCCGACGCGGCCGCTGACCACGGCGATCACCGGGATCTCGACCTCGGGCTGGGTCGCGAGCCCGGTCTCGAGCACGACCCGCGCCTCGAGGTCGCCGAGGGGCGCGTCGGGGAGCAGGCGCACCTCGACCTCGACCCCGGGCTCGCCCTCGGGCGAGGTCCAGGGCTTGGCGCTGGCCTGCAGGTAGTCGGGGAGCTCCGCGGAGAGCGCGTGCCCCAGGGCCTTGCCCTTGGCCTCGTCGACCCCCACCACGTGGATCACCCGCGCGGCGAGCTCCGAGCCGCGCACCCACTCGCCGAAGAACGCCCCCGCGGGGCGCAGGCGAAACAGCGAGCGGACCTCCCCGCGCAGGTGCAGGATCGTGCAGCCCTGGCCGAGCTCGTTGGCCGTGGGGTCGTTGCTGTAGATCTTGACCGTCAGCGCCTGCGGGCCCAGCCGGCGGGCGGAGTCGAAGCGGAAGCTCAGGGTGCCCTTGCCCCCGGGCGCGATCGGCGCGCGGGGGAACTCCGACACGGTGCACCCGCAGGAGGGCTCGACCTCGGTCAGCTCGAGCGGGGCGTCGCCGGCGTTGGTGAAGCCCACCGAGAAGGTCGCGGACTGGCCGAGGATCACCTCGCCGAACTCGATCGTCTGCTGCTCCAGCGCGAGCCGCGGCGCGGGCGCCGCCTGAGCGCCAAGCGCGGCCACCAGGCCCAGCAGCGCGAGGCCGCGGGAGGAGCGTGCTGTCGTCACCTCGACCTCCTGATCGCTCGTCGGACGCGAGCGCGCGCCCGAGTGTTCAGGTTACCGCGCCTGGACCTCGCGCATGAAGTCCGCGAGCAGGCCGAGGTCGAGGGCGCCGCCGGGGCGCAGCCCCGAGCAGACGTCGACCCACGCCGGCCCGACCGCACGGATCGCCTGCCCCACGTTCCCGGGGCGGAGGCCCCCCGCCAGGATCGTAGGGCAGGCGAGCGCCGCGCGGATCCGGCGGCTGAGCGCCCAATCGTGCACGGCGCCGGTGCCTCCGAGCCGGGGAACGGCGGCGCTGGGAGACCCGCTGTCGAGGAGCACCGCGTCCGCGAAGGGCTCCAGCGCCAAGGCCTCGGACTCGGCCTCGGCGCCGTCGACGAACACGACGTGGATCGCGGGCACCTCGGGCGGCAGCAGCTCGCGCAGGCGGGCGGCGTGGTCGGGGTTCAGGGGGCGGCAGACCTGCACGGCCGAGACTCCGGTCGCGCGCACGTGCTCGGCGATCCCCTCCGGCGTCGGGCGGCTGGTCAGGAGGATCGGGGCGCAGCCGGTCGGGGCGGCGGCGGCGAGGGCGCGGATCGCGTCGTCGGAGATCACGCCGGGGCCGCTGGGCATTTCGCCCACCAGGCCCACCGCCTGGGCGCCGGCGTCGACCGCGGCCTGCAGCTCGGCGGCGTTCGTGACGCAGCACACCTTCACCCAGCACCGCCCCGTCGGGGGCAGCAGCCTGGCGCGTCGCGCGGCGGGCTCGGGGCTCACCGCGGGATCCACACCAAGCACACGTCGCTCACGTCGACGTCGGCCTTCTCCAGGGGGACCTCGAAGGGCTCGACGGCGGCGGCCTTCTCGTCCCAGCGCGCGTCGATCGCCTCGGTCTCGCGGAACAGCTCCTCCTCGAGCTCCTCCATGGCGTCCTTCTTGTCGAGCAGCTTGTCGCGGGCGGCCTCCACCCGGTCGGCGCC
>JAGQRJ010000735.1 GCA_020425635.1 Planctomycetota bacterium
ATCTGCACGTCGAAGGCGTGGTTGGCCGTGTTCCCCGCCGCGTCGCGGGTCTCGATCGCCAGGGAGTGCGCGCCGGGGCTCAGCTTCAACACGTGGGGAAAGCTGAGCGGCTGGGCCGCCCCGCCGTCGACCGAGAGCGTGGCGCTGGCCGCGGGGTCGTGATCGACCACGCGCCCGGTGAGGGTCAGCGGCGAGCTCGCCTTGGCGGGGACCTGGAGCTCGAGGGCCGGGGGCCGCCCGTCGAAACGGAAGGTCGTGGTCCGAGTGACCTCGAGCACGCCGCTGCCCGCGCGGATCTTGAGCTCGTGGGGGCCGTCCGGGAGCTCGGTCGTCAGCGCGTAGGGTGCCACGAGGGGCTGCTTGTCGACGAGGACCTGCACGTGGTCTGCCCCTTCGACCTGGATCGGGAGCAGCCCCGGCGCGAACAGTGCGCCCGGGACGAAGCCGAGCGCGATCGCGGGGGGCGAGGCGGGCGGCGGGGGAGGCGGCGGAGGTTGGTCTTCGGGGGCCACGCGGAACTGCCGCACGCTGTTGGTCGTGTGCCCCGCCTCGTCCATGGCGGTCAGCTGCAGCTCGTGCGGGCCGGGCTCGAGGTCGAGGGGCAGCTCGACGAGGGCCCAGCCCGGGCTCGGGTCGACGCCGTGGTTGAGCCGCGCCGCCCCGCGAATGCTGAGTTGAACCCGCGAGCTGTCGCGCACTCGCAGGCGCAGCCGGGTGGGGTGCCCCAGCACGCCGTCTTCGCTGGGCTCCGCGATCACGACCTCGGGCGGCGTGCGGTCGATCCGGACCACGACCTGCTGGGTCGAGGTCACCCGCGCACCCTCGCGCAGCCCGTTCACCGCCAGGGTCAGCGAGTGCTCTCCGTCCGGGAGGTCGCCGAGGAGGAACTCGAAGTCGGACTCGCCGCCCAGGCTGATCGCCTGACCTGCGAGCTCGAGGTGTACGTCGGTGAGTTCGGGGACCCTGCCGCGGATGCGGACGTCCCCGTCGGACCAGGTCCCCGGCTCCGGCTGGGTGATCAAAGCGAGGGCGGGTTGGTCGCGGGCGGCCTGCTCGCGCCACACGCGAAACACGAGCAGTCCGGCGGCGACGAGGGCGGCCAGCGCGAGGATCCACCCGCCCTTTCCGCGGCGCGGGCGCGGCGCCTGGAGCGGGATCAGGGTCGGAGCGCTGGCCGCGTCGACCGGCGCCGGGCGCGCGTCGGCCGGGGGGAGCAGCGTGCGGGTCTTCGACGGCGGAGCTTCGTTCCGGGTCTCGAGCTCGGCCCGCCGCGGGGCAGCGGGGGAGCCGACCGAGGTCACCGTGGGCTGGCCAGGGAGGTCCGCGCTGGGCGCGTGCGGCGCGCCGGTAGGCAGCTGGGAGGCGCGGACCGCCGCGCTGTCGACGAGCACGGTGGGATCCGTCCGAGGATCGCCCGTCGGCGACGGGGGATCCGTGCGGACCGTCGCCACGATCGCGGGGTCGTCGCTGGGGTCACGCACGTCGTGGGCCCCGGTGAGCAGCTGAGAAGGGGGGAGCTCGTCCTCGTCGAGCGGGGGCGGAGCGTCGGCCGGGATCGGCTGGTAGGCCCCCGTGGGGAGGTCGGCCTCGAAGTCGGGATCGTGGGCGTTCATGTCGCGCCTCCGACGCATGGGCGGGCCGGTGTATTCCGAACCGACCTCTCCGCTGCAGCTTAACCCGTGCGGCGGTCTGGGTTAGGCATTTCGCGGGCCGGGCGGGGTGAGGCCGCGGACCATGGCCACGAGCCACACCGTGATCGCGACCGAGACCACGGCGGTGGCCGCGACCAGGCCCCCGATCAGGCCGACCAGCGGCGGTCGCCCCTGGCCGATGGCGAGCTGAACCCCGACCCAGCCGAAGGGCACGGCCAGCACCACGTAGCGCAAGGCGCTCATGAGCAAGCCCGGGGCGCCGCGCTGCACCGCCTCGAAGGCGGGCCGCGCCAGGAGCATGGGCCCCGAGGCCAGGGCCGCGAAGGGGACCCCGTAGCGAATCCCGAGGGCGGCGAGGTCCTTGGTGGCCTCGGCCTTGCTGAGGAACTGGGCCAGGGGTTCGCCCACGAGCCAACACAGCGGGAGCGCGAAGCCCACGGCGTAGCCGAACGCGTAGAGGTAGCCCTGGCGCAGGCTCTGTCCGATCCGCTGCAGCTGGCCCGCGCCGTAGGCGCGCGCCACGAAGGGGTTGACCGCGACCGAGACCGCGATCACGGGCATCAGGAACAGCAGCCCGGCGCGGTGGTAGATCGCGTAGGCCGCCATGTTCGCGGTCGCCGCCTGCTCGCTCGTGCTCTTGACCAGGATCCAGTTGGCGAACAGGCTCTCGCTGGCCATCAGCACGTAGGTCAGGGCCGAGGGCACTCCCAGCTTGAGCAGCGCGCTGAGCGGGCGCTCGAGCGGCGCGTGGCCGAGCTCGCTGGGGTCGAGGCTGGCCCACTCCGCGGCCCGCTGGGCCTCGAGGGTCCGACAGCGAGTCCAGGACACGAGGAACCCGCCGAGGCGTCCGCAGGCCGTGGCGATCGCGATCCCGGTGATCCCCCAGCCGAAGCCAAACACGAACAGCGTGTTCAGCACGAGGTTCGTGATCCCGGTCGTGAGCCCCGCGAGCATGGTGGTCTTCATGTCGTGGTGCGCTTTGACCAGCGAGTCGGGGAGGATCGACCAGAAGCCGACCGTGGCCGCGCCGAGGAGCAGGATCGGGGCGTAGATCTGGAAGTTCGCGATCACCGCGTCTTCGACCGGGAGCCAGGGCGCGGCGAAGTAGCAGCCCACCGCGCAGAGCCCGAAGACCCCCGCGAGGGCGAGCACGACCGTGCGCGCGGTCGCGAGCAGCTGCTCCAGGCGCGCGGCGTCGCGCTCACCCATGGCGCGGCTGAGGTACGAGGTCAACGCCGACGACGCGCCGACCCAGCAGGCGATGAAGGTGAACTCGAGGGGAAAGGCGAGCCCGATCGCCGCGATCGCGGCGTCGGGGTCTTCGAGTCGGCTGGCGTAGGGCAGGTCGACCGCGGTCAGGAGCGAGCGCAGGGTGAAGCTGATGATCAGCGGCCAGGCGAGGCCGAGGAGCGAGGGTTGGGAGGGCTGGGAGGGCTGCGTCACGTCGCAGGAGGGTAGCCGATCGCGCCGACCGCGGTAGCGTCAGGTCTTGCTACCCTCGGAGCCATGAGCGACACCGACGCCCGGGGGGCCTGGGGCCCCCTCGCCCACCGCGGGCCCGCCTGCAGCTTCGAGGTGCCCGGCGGGGAGGAGCTGACCTGCGACACGTCGCTCCACGACGACGGCGGGGGGCTGCGCTGGGTGGTCGACCGGATCTACCGGTTCGCCGACGGGGGCTACCTGTTCGTGCGCGCCGTGGCCCGGCCCCCGGCGGGCTCCGACGCCGAGGTGCTCGTCGTGCCCGCCCCGGACGCCGAGGCGCTGGTCGCGCGCTTGAAGCCGCTGCGCGATCCGGGCCTGGTCGAGACCCTCGGCCGCGCCGGGATCGAGATCGGCCTCGAGCCGGGCGACGAAGAAGAAGACTGAGCGGCGAGCGCTCGGCTCAGTCCTGGTCGTGGTAGTGGCAAGCGACCTTGTGGCTCGAGTCCTTGGCGATCGGGAGCAGCTTCGGGCGCTCGCTGCGGCAGCGGTCGTCGCTGTCGACGCGCTTGCGCAGCGGACAGCGCGAGGCGAAGTCGCAGCCCTGCCGCTCGTCCTTGGGGGAGGGCAGGCTGCCCTCGAGCAGCACCCGTTCGCGGGCGCGCTCGAGCGGCGGGTCGGGGATCGGGACCGCGCCGAGCAGGGCCTTGGAGTAGGGGTGACGGGTCTCGCTGTAGATCGCGTCGCGGTCGGCGATCTCCACGATCCGCCCGAGGTACATCACCGCGACCCGGTGCGAGAGGTGGCGCACCACGGCGATGTCGTGGGCGATGAACACGTAGGCCAGCCCCAGTCGGGACTGGAGCTCCTGGAGCAGGTTCACGATCTGGGCCTGGACCGAGACGTCGAGCGCGCTGACCGGCTCGTCGCAGAAGATCACCTTGGGCTCGAGCGCCAGCGCCCGGGCCACGCCGATTCGCTGGCGCTGGCCGCCGGAGAACTCGTGGGGGTAGCGCCCGATGAAGCTCGGGTTGAGCCCCACGGTGAGCATCAGCTCGCTGATCTGCTCGCGGAGCTCGTGGCCGCTCTTGGCCAGGCCGTAGTTGCGCAGGGGCTCGGCGATGATCGAGGCCACCGTCCAGCGCGGATCGAGGGAGGCGTAGGGGTCCTGGAAGATCATCTGCAGGTCGCGGCGCACCGCGCGCAGCTCGGGGCCCTGGAGCTGGCAGAGGTCCTGGTTGCCGAAGATCACGCGCCCCGCGGTCGGGCGGTGGAGCTGGAGCACCGCGCGGGCGGTGGTCGACTTGCCGCAGCCCGACTCGCCGACGAGCCCGAGGGTCTCGCCGGGGCGGAGGTCGAAGCTGACCCCGTTGACCGCGCGCACGCGACTGACCTCGCGCTGGAACACGATCCCCTCGTGGACGGGGAAGTGCATGTGCAGGTCCATGACCTCGAGCAGCGGGTCGCCGGCCTGGCTGGCCGGCGTGCTGCTCGGGGAGCCGTGTCCGTTGGGCGCGGTCACGCGGCCCCCCCCGCGTCGACGGGCTCGACCGGCACGCCGTCCTTGAAGGTCACGAAGCAGGCGCGCAGGCGGCCGTCGGGGTCGGGCTCGAGCTTGGGGAGCTCGGCCCGGCAGCGGTCGAAGGCGTAGGTGCAGCGGGGCGCGAAGGCGCAGCTGGTGGGCTCCTCGGCGAGCTTCGGGGGCAGGCCCTCGATCGGGGTCAGGTGGCGCCCCACGGGGTCGTCTAGCCGGGGCACCGAGCCGAGCAGCGCGATCGTGTAGGGGTGCCGCGGGTCGGCGAACAGGTCGTCGACCGGCGCCTCCTCGACGATTCGCCCCGCGTACATCACGACCACCCGGGTGCACATGCCGGCCACCACCGCGAGGTCGTGGGTCACGAGCACCAGCGACATGCCCTTCTCGGCTTGCAGCCGGCGCAGCACGTCGAGGATCTGGGCCTGGATCGTGACGTCGAGCGCGGTGGTCGGTTCGTCGGCGATCAGCAGGTCGGGGTCGGTGCAGAGCGCCATCGCGATCATGACCCGCTGCCGCATGCCGCCCGAGAACTCGTGGGGGTAGCTGTCGACCCGCCCCGCGGCGTCGGGGATCCCGACCCGCTCGAGCTCCTGGATCGCGCGTTCGCGGGCCTCGTCGGGCGTCATGTCCGAGTGCAGCAGGATCGCCTCGGTCAGCTGCTTCGAGATCCTGAGGAAGGGATTCAAGCAGGTCATGGGGTCCTGAAAGATCATCGCGATCTTCCCGCCCCGGACCTTGCGGATCTCCTTGGCCGAGAGCTTGAGGAGGTCCGTCCCGCGATACTTGATCGTGCCGCTCGAGACCTCCCCCGGAGGGGTGGGGATCAGGCGCAGGACGGTCATGTTGGTCACGCTCTTGCCGCAGCCGGACTCGCCGACCACGCCCAGCGCCTCGCCCTCGTCCACGCGGAAGCTGACCCCGTTGACCGCGTGGACCATGCCGCCGTCGGTCTTGAAACGCACGCGCAGGTCGTCGAGCTCGAGGACCGGGAGCGGCTTGGCCGGATCGCTCATGTGCGCCCCCGCTGCTGCGGGTCGAAGGCGTCGCGCAGCCCGTCGCCGAGGAAGTTCATCCCGAACAGCGAGATCGCCATGGCCAAGGAGGGCCACACCAGGAGCCACGAGCGCGAGAGCCCGGCGTCGGAGCCGGCCTTGACCAGGGCCCCCCAGCTGTCGAGGCTCTCGCCGCCCCACTCCACCGTGAGCCCGATGAACGCGAGGAACGACTCCTGGAGGATCACGGCCGGGACGGTGAGCGTGGTGTAGACCACCACGATCCCCAGGGTGTTCGGGATCAGGTGCTTGAACATGATCGCCGCCGGGCTCGAGCCGCTCATGATCGCGGCCTCCACGAACTCCTTCTGCTTGAGCGAGAGCACCTGCCCGCGCACGATTCGCGCCATGGTCAGCCACTGCACGGCGCCGAGCGCGAAGAAGAGCATCACGATGCTCCGCCCGAAGTTCACCAGGAGCAGGATCACCAGGAACATGTAGGGGATCCCGTAGAGGATGTCGACCACGGCCATCATGAACGCGTCGACGCGCCCGCCCGAGTAGCCGCTGATCGCCCCGTAGACCACACCGATCAACAGGCTGACCAGGGTCGCGACCAAGCCCACGAGCAGCGAGATCCGGCCGCCGTAGAGGATCCGCACGAACAGGTCGCGCCCGCTGAGGTCGGTGCCCAGGGGGTGGGTGATCGTCTGAGGGACGCCGTCGGCCAGGACCTGCTCGACGATCCGCCCCTCGATCAGCGCGCTCTCGATCGGCGCGCCGTTCTGGGTCAGCTCCTTGACCGCCCCGCCCTCGAGCCGCGCAGCGTAGACCCGGCGCCCGCTCGCGGGTTCGTGGACGCGCTGAATGAACAGCACCCCCGAG
This sequence comes from Planctomycetota bacterium, assembly GCA_020425635.1. Classification (GTDB taxonomy): domain Bacteria; phylum Planctomycetota; class J058; order J058; family J058; genus JAGQRJ01. Next base: position 6,486 of record JAGQRJ010000735.1, read on the forward strand.
CGCGGGCGCTCGCCGAAGGCCGCGGGGAGCGGCTCGCCGACCTGGAGCGACGCGTTCTGGATCCGCTCGCCGAGGGCCTGCTTGTTCTCGTCGATCTCCTGCCAGTAGTGCTCGCCCGCGGCGACCTCCAGCGCGTCCAGGGGTTTGGCCCCCTCGGTCAAGGCGATCGCTTGCACCCCGCGCCGGTTCCAGGCGACGCGCACCTCTTCGACCTCGCGCTCGACGGTGTGGAACTCGAGCCGCGAGGCGTCGGCGTAAGGCTCGCGGACCTGCGCCTCTCCGCCCAGGATCAGCGAGGTCTGGTTCAGGGTGTCGACGTGGGTGAACCCCGGGGGCTGGGCGCGGATCCAGCGGAAGCCGTAGGTCGGGCCCACCCCCACGAAGCCCGCGAGCACGCCCGCGAAGGTGCTGAGCAGGCCGGTGGTCACGATCACGCCCACCGAGACCATGGCCATCTTGTTCTTCCGCAGGCGCCGCCAGGCGTCGGCGTAGAGGCTGACCCCTTGCTCCGCTTCTTCGCTCGTGGAGGCCGGCGCCGGCTGCGCGCTCGCTTGGGTCATGCGTAGCGAATCCGCGGATCGAGGAAGCCGTAGATCACGTCGACCAACAGGTTGAACGCCACCAGCAGCACGCCAAACAGGATCACGGTGCCGAGCACCAGCGTGTAGTCGCGGTTGAGCGCGCTCTTGACGAACTCGTAGCCGATCCCCGGGATCTGGAAGATCTGCTCGACCACCAGGGAGCCCGTGAGGATCTGCGCCACCGCCGGACCGAGGAAGCTGACCACGGGGAGCATCGCCCCGCGCATGGCGTGGCGGAGCACGATCACGCGCTCGCGCAGGCCCTTGGCCCAGGCGGTGCGAATGTAGTCCTGGTTGATCACGTCGAGCATGCCGGCGCGGGTCAAGCGCGCGATCCGCGCGGCGAAGGGCAGGGCGAGGGTGATCGCGGGCAGGATCAGATACTGCGGATAGGGGATCGGGCCGGCCATGCGCTCGTAGCCCGCGACCGGGAGCCAGCCGAGCTTGAGCCCGAACACCAGCGCCAGCAGCGGGCCGACCACGAAGGTCGGCACCGAGAGCCCGATCATGGCCACGCCCATCGAGCCGTAGTCGAAGTTGGAGTTCTGGCGGATCCCGGAGATGATCCCCGCGGTCAGCCCGAGGGCGAGGGCGAGGATCATGGCGGTCAGCCCCAGCACCGCCGAGACCGGCGCCTTCTCGGCGATGATCTCGTTGACCGTGAGCCCCTTCTGCTTGTAGCTCGGCCCGAGGTCGAGGGTCGCGAGGCCCTTGAGGTACTTCAAATACTGGATCGGCCAGGGGGCGTCGAGCCCGTACTTCGCGTTCAGCGCCTGCCGGACGGACTCGTCCATCTTCTTCTCACCCGAGAAGGGGTTCCCCGGCGCGAGGCGCACCATGAAGAAGCTGAGCGTGATCAGCACCAGCAGCACGATCGGCACCTGGACCAGGCGCTTGAACAGGTAGCGACCCATGGACGGCTACTCGGTCGTGTCGATGGAGATGTAGCGGAACGGGTGCGAGTCGAGCACGTTCTCGTGCCAGCCGAGGACCGTGTCGCGGAGCATGCCCTGGTTCACGTAGATGTAGAGCGGGAGCACCGGGAGCTCCTCTTCGACCAGGATGGTCTCGGCCTCGAAGAACAGCTCGCTGCGCTTCTTGGGGTCGCCCTCTGCGGCGGCCTGGCGGATCAACCCGTCGTACTTCGCGTTGGACCAGCCGGTGTTGTTGTTGCCCCCGTCGGTGACGAAGCAGTCGAGGAAGGTGTTCGGGTCGACGTAGTCGCCGATCCAGCCGGCCCGCGCGATCTGGTAGTCCTTCTTGTCGACCAGGTCGAGGTAGACCTTCCACTCGGTGTTGCGCAGGCTGACGGTGACCCCGAGGTTCTCCTTCCACTGCTGGGCGACCACCTCGGCCACCTGCTTGTGGGCCTCGTTGGTGTTGTAGAGCAGCGAGACCTCGGGGAAGCCCTTGCCTTCGGGGTAGCCGGCCTCGGCCAGCAAGCGCTGCGCCTCCTCCCGGCTCTCGGCCAGGCCCTGCGGGGGCTTGTAGCCGGGGAGCTCGGGGGTGAACCAGGTCGCCGGGATCTGGCCGCCCTTGAGGATGTCCGACGTGATCGACTCGCGGTTGAGCGAGAGCGAGAAGGCCTTGCGCACCCGCGCGTCGTCGAAGGGCGCTTTGGTGGTGTTGAAGCGGTAGAAGTAGCTGCCGAGGTAGGGCGCGGCGTAGTAGCTCGGGTCGCGCTTGATCTCCTCGACCTTGGCCGCCGGGACCGCGGTCATCCAGTCGAGCTTCCCGGTCTGGAACAGCTTGTAGGCGGTCTCCATGTCCTCGATCGGCAGCGCGACGAGCCGCTCGAGCTTGACCTCGTCGCGGGCCCAGTAGTGCTCGTTGGGGACCATCACGATCTTGTCGTTGGGGCGCCACTCGACGAGCTTGAACGCGCCGTTGCCGATGATGTTCCCCGCGCGCGACCAGGCGTCGCCCTTGGCCTCGACGACCTTCATCGGGACCGGGCACAGCGTGCGGAACGCCACCTGGTGCAGGAAGTAGGCGCAGGGGTTGGCGAGGGTCACCTCGAGGGTGTGGTCGTCCACGACCTTGATCCCGACGGTGCCGAAGTCCTCGTTCTGGCCCTTGTTGAACTCCTCGGCGCCGCGGATCGCGTAGTACATGTAAGCGTATTGGGAGCCCGTGGCCGGGGTTAGCGCGCGCTTCCAGGAGGCGAAGAAGTCGTTGGCGTCGACCGGGGTCCCGTCGCTCCACTTGGCGTTCTGACGTAGGTGAAAGGTGTAGATGGTCTTGTCGTCGCTGAGGTCCCAGCGCTCGGCGACCCCAGGGACGGGCTCGAGGGTCTTGGGGTGCAGGGACACGAGCCCCTCGAA
>JAGQRJ010000736.1 GCA_020425635.1 Planctomycetota bacterium
GCAACTTCGCGCAGAGCCTGACCCTGGAGACGCTCCTCGCCCAGGCCAACGCCCACCTGGCCCAGCTCGCCCCCCGCTACGTGCTCGAGCGCGTGGGCGGGCAGGACCTCGAGCTGCAGGTCCTCGACCGGGACCTCGGCGACGAGGTCCGGCCCCTGCGCAGCCTCTCGGGCGGCGAGACCTTCCTCGTCTCGCTGGCGCTGGCCCTGGGTCTGGCGGGCGTGCGCGCGGCGGACACCCAGGTCGAGTCGCTGTTCATCGACGAGGGTTTCGGGAGCCTCGACCCCGCGAGCCAGGACCTCGCCCTCGAGGCCCTCGACGCGCTGCAGGCCCAGGGCCTGCAGGTCGGCGTGATCACCCACGTGCGCGCCCTCGCCGAGCGCGTCGCCGCGCGGGTGGAGGTCCAGCCGGTCGCCCAGGGCGAGAGCCGGGTCGTGGTCTCCGGCCTGGCCCCGCTGGCGGTCTGAGGTGGGGCTCGAGGTCGACGCCTGCGACCGCGGCAAGACCGCAGTGAGGGCGGGTCCAGATACGACTCGGCAGTCCGCCAGTGAGACCCCTCAGGACTGCCTGGTCGACACTTAGGGGCGGCACTTGATTCGCTGATTTGGGTCAGAGAGCAGAACGAGAGAGACCCAAATGATCCCCCTGCGCTTGCTGGCCCTGGCCGTGCCCTGCCTCCTGAGCTCCGCCCTCGCCGGGACCGTCGAACACACCGTGCTCGCCAAGGGAGACGAGGGGCCGTCTCAGCGGGCTTTGGTCACGCTGCGGACTCAGGCCGACCTGGCGCGCTACGCGCCCGGAGCAACCCTCGAAGAGGGTCGCTCGTATGCGCTCGTCGCCCTCGGGGAGCAGCCCGCGGGGACCGCCGTCGAGGGGCTCTGCGTGATCGAGCAGGACCGGTTCGGCTGGGACGTGCTCCTCCGCGTCGACGCCAGCATGCCCTACGCCGCCAAGGAGACCGTGCGTCCCTTCGCGGTCGTCTCCTTCGCCGGGAGGCCCATGAGGATCGAGCACACGGTGCGCGTGACCTTGCGCATGGGAGACGTGACCTTCGACGCCATGGACCTCGAGCGCGCCGAGGGGACCCGCGCCAAGCTTGGGCAAATGTCGCGCAAGCAGCGCAGTCAGGTCCGCGCGCTGCACGACGCGAACCTCGCGCTGCGCGCCGAGCTCGCGCGTCGCGAGCGCGAGGTGCTCGCCTACGACCAAGACCCGGCCTTCGAGGCGGCGCTCAGCGCCCTGGACTTCCGCGCCCGGCTGCACTTCGCGGTCGAGGTCGCGGCGCTCAAGACCGACCTCGAGCTGTTCGGCACGACCGCGAACCCCATGGTCTCGAGCGGCGACGAGAGCCTGAGGTACCTCTCCAAGAACACGAAGCAGTGGTCCGCCGAGCTGGCCGAGGACTACGGCACCGAGGCGGAGTACCTGCGCAAGGCGATCGCGAAGCTCGACGGACAGCTCGCGTCCATGCGCGCCCTCGCGGCCAAGCACGCGCCCGCCGCCCAGGAGACGCCGCGCGCCGGCGTCGCCCAGGCGGTCGAGCGCTAGCCCGCACTCACCCCATGTGCACGGGGCCTGCGTCGTTGCTGCCCGAGGGCAGACGGCGGCGGCTGCGGAGGCGGGTCACTCGTCGCTGGGCGAGGAGCCCAGCGACGCTGTCGGCGTAGAACATGCCGCGCTCGGTGAGCCGCAGCGCGTCTGGGTCGAGGCGCACCAGCTCGGCCTGCTCCAGCGCGCGCAGCTCGGTGGCGAAGGACTGGGTCAGGTCGGCCCCAAACTCGGACCGGTAGATCGTGCGGTCGACCGCGAGCCGAGGGAGGGTGCGCGTGAGGTGCAGGAGCTCGCGGTCCTCGAAGGCGTAGACGAAGTCGCGGGCGTCTGCCGCGCCGTGCGCCGCCACGGCGGCGCGGTAGGCGGCGGCGTCGCTGAGGTTGACTTGTTTCACCGTCTGCTGTTGGCACACCACCTCATGGTGGGTGAGGCTGATCGCGGCGGGGCCGAAGCCCACCGCGTCGCTCGCGTGCGGGGTGAAGCTGAGCTCCTCGTAGCGAAAGCGGCGCTCGCTCTGGTGGAGCGCCCCGCGCTCGAAGTTGGTCAGCGAGGCCTGGACGAAGCCAGCCTCGAGCAAGAACGCCCGCGCGCGTCGCCAGTTCTCGCAGGCGAGGGCGTTGTCCGGGAGCTGCCCGAGCAGCTCGGGGTCCTTGGCCCACTCGGTGCCGACGCCGCGGAACAGGACCAGGTGGTAGACGCACACCTGATCGAAGCCGAGGCTGAGCGCGGTCTCGAGGTCCCGCTGCTGGTCTTCCCAGCCCTGGCCCGGAAGGTTGATCATGAGGTCGCAGGAGACCGTCATGCCGCGGGCGTGGGCGGCGCGCACGACCTCGGCCACCTGCTCGCGCTCGCCGAAGTGCGCGCGCCCCATGCGCGCCAGCCAGGCTGGGTCGAAGGTCTGGACGCCCATGCTCAGGCGGCGGTGGCGCGCGGGGATCCCGGCGAAGGCGTCCAGGATCGCCTGGTGTCGGGAGAGGAAGTAGATCGGGGCGCCTTCGAGGCTCAGCTCCGCTCGGCGGAGGTCGAAGGCCTCGGCCAGGCTCGCGCCGAGCTCGGCGAAGGCGTCGGGGGGGGTCAGGTTGGCCGTCCCGCCGCCGAAGTAGAGCGCCTCGACCTCGCGCCCGCGGAGGCCGGGGCCGAACTCCGGCCGGTGCCGGGTGCGCGCTGCGACCTCGGCGATCACGTGCCGCACGGTCTCCCGCGCGTCGTCCCCGCGGTAGGGCTGGTGGGGGAAGGTGCAGAACCCGCAGCCTCGGACTTGGGGGTTGCAGAACGGGTGCGGGAGCACCCCCACGATCAGGGCTCGATCGTCCGAGAGCACGAGCTCGCGCGCCTTGCGCGCCCCGCGCTGAGGGTCGCTGGAACGCATCAGCGCGACCTGGGGGTAGCCCTGCAGCAGGCGGTGGCGTTGGGGGCCCGCCATGCGGCGCGCGAGGTCGGCCTGGACCGAGCGAAGGCTGGGGGCGGGCGCGGCGGTCTGGGTCTTGAACGGAGGGATCATGAGGGCCTTCCTAACACCGGTGCTTATGCCGTAAGTTTACGTCGTAAGCTTACGGTGTCAAGCTAGACTTGAAGTCATGAAGAACGCGGGACTTACCCGGGAGCGCGTGCTTGCCGCGGCGCTCGCATTGGTCGACGAGCAGGGCCTCGGGCAGCTCAGCATGCGTCGCCTGGGCGAAGCCCTCGGCGTCGAGGCCATGTCGCTCTACCGCTACGTCGCCAACAAGCAGGGCCTGCTCGACGGTCTGCACGAAGCGGTGCTGCGCGAGGTCGTGCTGCCGGAGCCCGTGGAAGGCTGGGAGGCGCGGCTGCGCGGGTTGACCCGGGCCTTCCGCGACGCGCTGCAGCGCCACCCCCACACGCTGCCCTTGTTCGCCACCCGGCCCGCGGTGGCGCCGGCCTCCCTGGACCTGGTGGACGCGGCCCTGGGGATCCTCGAGGAGGCGGGGCTCCCGGCGGACGAACAGCTCGGGGCGCTGCACGCGCTGGTCGCCTTCGTCGTCGGGGTGTGCCAGGCCCACGCCGCCTGGAACGACCCCGAGTTGCCCGAGGTGCCCTACGCGTCGCTGCCCTTCGAGCGTTACCCGAACCTGGTTCGCCTCGCGCCGCAGATCGCCGCCGAAGACCCCGACGAGGAGTTCGCTCAGGGTCTCGAGCTCTGGATCGCCGGCCTCCGCGCCCGGTTGGCGTAGCCGATGCGCGGGCGACGGCTGAGGGCGACCTTGCGGCGGGTGCTTGGCGGGGGTCGGCGCGCCTCGGCGCGACCGGCGGAGCCCGCCGACGCGCGCGCGCTCTACCTCGACCTGCTCGAAGCGACCCTCGTGGGCGACGTGCACCGCGACCGAGGGGTGATCCCCGGCGCGGAGTCAGCGCCCTAC
>JAGQRJ010000737.1 GCA_020425635.1 Planctomycetota bacterium
GAGCGCAGGCCTCCCAGGAGCGAGCTCGTCTGCTCTCCGGGTGACGGGCCGGCGCCGCCGCCTCGGGGCGGGGTCGTCTCCGCGGCGGCGAACTCCACCGTCTCGCTGGAGCTGATCGCTCCGCGGTTCTCGCCGGGCTCTCCCGGCGCGTCGGGTTGACCCTCGGACTGGGTCAGCGGAGGCCTCCATGCGCGTGGGCTTGGTGGCGAAAGTGTACCAACTGCCTCGGCGAAGGACCACGGACCGGCGAAGCCCTGCGCGAGACCTCGCGAAGCGGTTATGCTGCGGAAGGAGTCTTCCCCGCATGCTCAACCCTCGCGATACGCTCTTGGCAAAGCTGGCGCTGGGGTTGGGGCTCATCGACCGGGCGGGTCTCCAGCGGGCCATGGAGCTCGCGCCACGCGCACCCGGCATGAGCTTCGACCAGATCCTCGTCCGCGCGGGCATGCTCGATCGCCCAGGCTGGGAGCGGCTGATCGCCGAGTTTCGCCGCGCCGCTGCGGCGGCCACGCCCGGCGCCCCCGCGCCGACCGTGGAGGAGGAAGCCGACGCGCTCGTGATCCCGGTGGAGGACGAGGTCGAGGGCCTCGGCCCCGACAGCGAGCCCGAGCTCGAGACCCAGGCGCTGGGCCCGGAGGCGCTGCGCGCGCAGGCGTCGCTGCCCAGCGCGCCTCCCAGGGACATGCCCGACCTGCAGCCCGGGCCCGACCCCTTTGCCCGCCCGCCGACCCGCGCCATGAGCGAGGACGAGCTCTACGCCCAGCCGACGATGATCGTCCCCGACGACCGCGGGCAGGCGCTGAGCGACGACGAGATCTTCTCCCAGCCGACCGCCTACACAGGGGGCTCCGCCCGCGACGACATGATGTCCGAGGACGAGTTCGAGGCGGCGCACACCGAGCTCGTGCGCGCCCGGGCCGAGGAGGAGCTGAGCGAAGACGACCTGCTCGCGCAGCCGACCATGATCGTCTCGGACGGCGGCGGCGGGCTGAGCGAGGACGAGCTGCTCGCGCAGCCGACCATGATCGTCTCCGACGGCGGCGGCGACGAGGGGCTGAGCGAGGACGAGCTGCTCGCGCAGCCGACCATGCTCGTGCCCGACGGCGAGCTCTCCGACTCCGAGGAGGAGCTGCTGGCGCAGCCCACGATCGTGATGAACGAGTCGAGCGCCCCGCCGCGCCCCAGCTCCAAGCCCCAGCCGACTCTGATCCCTGGGCGCGCGAGGCAGGCAGGCGGTCGGCTCGACCGCGACGAGTTCCAGGCTCGCCTGCGAGCGCGCAAGCAGTTCGACGGGCTCAAGGTCGGCGACTACGAGATCCGCAAGGAGCTGGCCCGCGGCGCGTTCGGCGTCGTGCTCGAGGTCGAGCCGCAGGGCATGGCCAAGTCCATGGCCAAGCAGCGCGGCTACGCGGGCAGCCTCGCGCTCAAGGTCATGATGCACCAGTCGGACGCCGAGACCGAGCGCTTCCTCGACGAGGTGCGCGCGTTGATCGGCTTCGATCACCCGCACATCGTGCGCATGTTCGACGCGGGCGTCGAGGGGGGGCTGACCTACTACTCCATGGAGCTGATCGAGGGGCTCGAGGCGCGCCAGCAGGTGCAGCGCAAGGGCCCGCTGCCGCCCCTGTTCGCGGTGCGGATCGTGAAGGAGATCTCCTCGGCTTTGAGCTACGTCCACGCGCAGAAGATCTTCCACCGTGACCTCAAGCCACAGAACATCATGCTCGACACCACCGCGCAGCCCTACCGCAGCTTGTTGATCGATTTCGGCCTGGTGGCGGAGCAAGAGGCCAAGTCACGCGACAAGGGCCTGATCATGGGCACCCCCTCCTACATGCCCCCCGAGCAGGCGCAGCCCCGCGGCGGGCACGGCTCGATCAACGCCACCAGCGACATCTACTCCCTGGGCGCGACGCTCTACTTCCTGCTCACGGGCAAGCCGCCGTTCTCGGGGCGCGACCCGCGCAAGATCATCAAGCAGGTGATCGAGACGCCGCCCAAGGACCCCGTCAAGCTCAACGCGCAGATCCCGCGCAAGGTCGCCGACGTCGTGCTCAAGTGCATGGAGAAGGTCCAGGAGGATCGCTACGCGTCCGCGCGGCAGCTCGAGGCCGACCTCGACTCCTTCCTGCGCTCTGGGCAGCGCAAGCTGCGCGCGAAGGCGCTCCTGGGTCGCTTCCTCGGGCGACGCAAGCAGTAGCCTCCCCATGGACGGCAGCCGCTGAAGCAAGCGAGCTGGGGGCGCCCGCCTCGCGCCGGCCCCCACCTCGCCCCAGGAAACGGTACGATCTTCGGCGCAGCACGAGGTGTCGGCATGGCAAAGAAGAAGACGAGCAAGAAGGCTCAGCCCGTAGCGCCGGAGCCTGCCGCGCAGCCGGGCGTGGGCATGCAGCCGGGCGTGGGCATGCAGCCGGGCATGGGCATGCAAGCGGGCATGGGCATGCCGGGCATGGGCATGCAGCCAGGCATGGGCATGCAGCCGGGCATGGGCATGCAGGGCATGGGCATGCAGCCGGGCATGGGCCTGCAGGGGGGCGGGGTCTACCCCGGGGCCCAGGGCGGCATGATGCCCATGGGGTTCAACAACCCCATGGCGCAGATGATGCAGATGATGCAGATGACCCAGTCCATGCTCGGCATGGGCGGCGTCGACGCCTCGGCCCAGCCCTTCACCGGCGTCCACGAGGAGGAGGAGCCGGGGCTCGAGGCGGACATCGTCAAGCCCGCGCTGATCGAGGACCTGTTCAAGGAGCAGGAGCCGCTCCCGGTCCAGGACGTCCTCGATCGGCTGTGCCTCAGCCCTGACGGGACCACCGCGCTGGGGGGGATCCCCAAGGGCTGCACCGTGGCCTTCGCCGGCCCGCCCGGGAAGGGCAAGACGCGGAGCATGCTCGAGGCGCTCGCGCGCGTCGCGGCCAGCGGGATCAAGTGCGCCTACGTCGTCGCCGAGGAGGGCTTCCGCGACGAGGAGCAGAGCGGGCGCGACGACCTCTGCAGCCGCTTCGCGAAGATCGCCCTGGCCGCTACCGGCCTCGACGAGGCCGGCTTGCGCGCGAAGGTGCTCCCCAACGTGCTGATCATCCTCGCGCAGTACCACCGCGGACACACCTGGGACGACTTCATTCGCCGCTACCGCCACGTCGTCGAGCACGAGGGCGTGCGCTTCGTGGTCGTCGACTCGCTGAACACCCTCGACCCGAGCAAGACGCGCACCGCCGACAACCTGGCGACGCTCAAGACCTACAACCATTCCCACGCCGTGACCTGCGTGACGATCGGGCAGATCAAGGACACGGGTGAGCCGGTGGGCGGGCAGCCGCTCATGCACACCGCTGACGCGGTGTTCTTGATCGAGACGATCGCGCTCGGCAGCAAGGAAATGGCCGAGTTCTGGGGCGGGAAGTACCGCGACAAGATCACGGTCGTGCGCGCGGTGAAGAGCGTCACGACGCCGATCTTCCCGCGCCCGGTGCGCATCAAGCTCGACGGCGACGGGCGCATGATCGTGCACCCGAGCCACCCCGAAGACTACGCCCTGCCCCCGCTCCCTTGAGCCGGCCCTGCTCGAGCCTGGAGGCCTCATGTCCGATCTAGCCGCGGCCGTGCGCGTGCTCGGCGAAGACGCGCTCCTCGAGCGCGCCCGCGCGCTGGGGCCCGTGCGCGGATTCTGGGAGCTCCTCCAGCAGCCCCTGGGCGAGGCGCGCTCGCGCGAGGCCGAGCTCGTGCGCATGCGCGACGCCCAGGACGCGCTGGGTCTGCCCGACCACCTCGCGTGCGCGCTCTGGCGGCGCTGGCGTGAGGACCCCGAGGACGCGCCGGACGAGGGCTTCCTCGACTCACTCCCCTTCCACGACGTCTGCCACGGGCTCCTGTTGCCGCTCGCCGGGCTCGCGCCCGCGCGCAGCCTGCGCCTGTTCGGGCTGCGCGGGCGGGGCCGCCTCGACGGCCCCGCCCGGCGCGCCCTGGTCACCGGGTTCCTGGCGCAGCCCGGCACCGGGCTGACCCTGGTCGACAAGGTGTGCCTGGTGCGCGGCGACCCCTTCGCGGGCGAGCGCCTGGGCACCAGCCTCAACGTGCTCCTCGACGCCCTGGCCACGGTGAGCATGACCTCCCCCGGCGCGCTGCGCGGCACCCTGGGCCGGGTCGGTGACCTGCGCGAGCTCTTCGTGGCCCACGCCGAGCGCCACCGCAGCGACCCCCCGCTGACCACCCGCGAGGTCCTCGTCGCGCTGCGCGGGCTCAAGGGGCTGCCCACACGGCTCAAACGCGACGCCCTCGCGTCGCTCCTCAGCCGCGCCGGCCGGCTGGAGCGCTTCTTCGTGGTGGGCTTCCTCCGCCAGGGGAGCCGGGTCGGTCAGACCCTCGGCGACGACGCCTTGATCGACGCGCTGGCCGAGGTCACCGGCGCCGAGCGCGCGCGGCTCGACGTGGGGCGCTCGCTGGTCGACATGTTCGAGCTCACCCGCCTGCTCGAGGAGGAGGGCCACGCCGGGCTCGCCGCCTTGGCGCTGCGCCCCTTGGCGCCGGTGGGCCCCATGCTCGCGGGCCCCGAGGTCCCCGCCGACCAGGCCTTCCCGGTGCTCTTCGAGACGAAGTACGACGGGATCCGGCTCATGATCCACAAGGCGACCAACGAGCGGGGGCGGGTGCGAAGCGCCGCGTTCACCCGCCGGCGCCTGGACTGGACCCAGCAGATCCCCGGGCTCGACGCGTTGGCCTGGGCGCTCCCCTGCCGCGACGTGATCCTCGACGGCGAGCTGCACGCCCACGTGTTCACCGAGGTCGGCCCCCGCCCCGCCTCGGTCTACGACCTGCTCAAGACCTTGCGCGGCGAAGGGGGTCCCCTGCGCTACCGCTTCGCCGCCTTCGACTTGCTCTACCTCGACGGCAAGGACCTCACCGCCGAACCACTGCTCAAGCGCCGCGCGACTCTGGCTGCGCTGATCGCGCCCCTCGCCGGGGCGCCGCTCCCGCTGCCGGTGAGCCTCTCCGACGGCGAGCTGGTCAAGGACCGCGAGAGCATGCGCCGGCTCTACGAGCTGTTTCGCAGCCAGGGGCACGAGGGGGGAATCGCCAAGGACCCGAACGGACCCTACGAGCTCGGGCGACGCTCCGACCGCTGGACCAAGCTCAAGCCGGCGCTGACCCTCGACCTCGCGGTGACCGGCGCGCTCTACACCACCAGCGCCGACGGCCCCGGGGCGACCTTCGGCACCTACCTGATCGCCGCCCTCGGCGAGGGCCCAGGGCTGACCGAGGTCGGCCGGGTCCAGGGCCTGGGAGCCCGCGACTCGGCGCAGCTCGTGCAGGCCATCCTCGACGAGGGCCTGCTGACCGGGCGGTCGCTCGAGCGGCAGACCTCGAGCGGGCTGAAGGCTGGGGTCGAACTCCGCCCCGGGATCGTGGCCACGGTCCGCTTCGAGGGGGTGGTCCGCGACGAGGCGGGGGTGCTCTCCCTCCGCGACCCGAAGATCGTGAGGATCCGCACCGGGGAGAAGGACTTGAGCGAGATCGACCGCGTGCGAACCCTGGGGGACTTGCACCTCCGCCAGAGGCTCCGTTGAGGCCACATAAGCGCCACACCGCCCGATGGTTATGGTTTTTTGGGCGGCCCCTGGACCGTCTCCAGGCCCCGCGCTAAACTACGCGCCTTCGTTCGCGGACCTCGCGAGCGACACGACATGCAATCATCCGCGTGAAAACACGGAGCGGGCTGCGCCGAAGACAGCTCGCAGAGGATCACTCATGGCTCACTACACCGGACCCAAGGCTCGCATCAACCGCCGCCTGGGGATCGACGTCTACGACTCGAGCGGCGCCATCCGCGCCTCCCGCCGCCGCCCCTTCAAGCCCGGCATGCACCCCTGGCGTCGGCGCAAGCTCACGCCCTACGGCCTGGCGCTCATGGAGAAGCAGACCGTCCGCCACTACTACGGGCTGAGCGAGAAGCAGCTGCGGCGCTTCTTCACCACCTCCAGCCGGCAAAAGGGCAACAAGGGCGAGAACCTGCTGCTCATGTGCGAGCGGCGCATGGACAACGTGATCTGGCGCGCTGGCTTCGCCAAGACCCGCGCTCAGGCTCGTCAGGCCGTGGCGCACGGGCACTTCTTCGTCAACGGCGTGCGCTGCAAGGTCCCCAGCCGGATCGTGGCCGCCGACGACGAGATCGCCGTCCGTGGCCGCGAGAACCTCAAGACCTACTACACCAAGCTGCTCGAAGAGGTCGACCGCGACGTGGCCGAGTTCGTGGGCGTCGACAAGGACGAGCTGAAGATCAAGATCACGCGACTCCCCGTCGCCGACGAGATCAGCCTGCCCGTCGACATCAACCAGGTCGTCGAGTTCCTCAGCCGCTAACGCCGACAGCCAGTCGACTCGAACGAGCGCGTCCC
>JAGQRJ010000738.1 GCA_020425635.1 Planctomycetota bacterium
GACCGGGCGCGACCCGCGCCGGCGACGGCGCGAGCTGGGCCACGAGCTCGAGCTGTGGTGCGCTGCGGCCGGGCTGCTCGGGCACACCGCCACCGCGGCCAGCGGGCTCGGGCTCGCGCGGGTGTTGCAGGCGCGCTCGATTCCCACCGCGCGGCTCCCCGAGGCGCTCGCGCTCTGCGCCTGGCTCTGCGCCCAGCTCGAGGTCAACCCGCCCCTGGACAGCCCCCTGGGTCCCGAGGGGCTCGCGGCGCTGGCCAACCTGCGCGCGACCAACCCCGGCGAGCGCTTCGGGCTCGCCGTCGAGTTCCCCTGGCCCGACGTCGACTCGCCCGCGGACTTCGTGCAGGCGGTCGACCGCGCCTGCGGGGGCCGGCGGATCCTCGACGCGCGCCCCGCCCAGCCCAGCGCGCGCTTCGTGCGCGGGATCCTCGGGCTCAGCACCCGGCGCGGGCCCCAGCGCGACGAGGGGGCGATCCAGGTCTCCCGCCAGCGCCTCGACCGCCTGCTCGAAATGGCCGAGGAGCTGGTGGCGCTGCGCGTGCGCACCCGCCGCCTGGCGACCCACATGCGGCAGCTCGCCGGGCGCCCGCGAGAGGACGCGCGCCTCGACCTCAGCCGCCTGGCCCACGACGCGGGCGAGCTCGACCGCGAGCTCGACGACCTCGCGCGGGCGAACCAGCAGGCGGTGCTCCGCGCGCGCCGGGTCCCCCTGCGCGGGCTGTATTCGCTGGTGCGCGTGACCGTGCGCGAGTTCCTCGCGCGGCACCCCGACAAGGCCTGCCGGCTCGAGGTCGAGGGCGCGGAGACTCGGATCGACAAGGGGGTCCTCGACCAGATCGTGGACCCCGTGCTGCAGCTGGTGCGCAACGCGCTCCAGCACGGGGTGGCCCCGCGCGCGGAGCGTCGCGCCCAAGGCAAGCCCGAGGTCGCGCGGCTCCAGCTCACGACCCGCGCCACGCCGGCGGGCTTCCTGCTCGAGGTCTCCGACGACGGCGAGGGCCTCGACACCGAGCGCCTCGAGCTCGCGGCGCGCCGGCGGGGCCTGCTCCTGCTGCGCGCCAGCGGCGACGCCCTCGCCCTGGCCTTCGCCCCAGGCGTCAGCACCTCCGAGGCGGTGACCGACGACGCCGGGCGCGGGGTCGGGCTAGCCTCCGTGCTCGAGCGCGTGCGGCTCCTGCGGGGCAGGCTGACCTTCCTCTCGGCGCCGGGGGAGGGGACCCAGGCCCGGCTCTCGATCCCGCCGGCCGCCTCGACGGCGCGCGTGCTGCTCGTGCGCACGGGGCGCGAGTTCTACGCGATCCCGCTGGCCTCGGTGATCGGGGTGCAGGAGGGCGACGCCCCGCAGTCCGCGCGGCAGCGGGTCTTGCTCAGCCAGCTCGTCGACCCCCCCCACCTGCCCGATCGCCGCAGCGGGTTCCCGGCCGCGCCGCGGCCCAACGAGCGCCGGCGCTCGAAGCGGGTCACGATCCAGATCGCCGCGGGGCCCTCGCGCGACCCCGCCGACGCCCTGCACTGCATGGTCGACGACGTGCTCCGCCGCGACCTGGTGGTCGTCCGCCCCCTCGGTCGACGCTTCGCGCCCCCGGGGATCGAGGGCGCCGCGCTCCTGGGCGACGGGCGGATCGTGCTCGTCGTCGACGTATGGCGGCTGCACGCGGGCGGACAGAGTCGGGCCTTCGAGTTGCCCGGGCGGAGGGCGCGTTGAGCAAGGCGCCGCGCGTGCTGCAGGTCGAGGCCGGGGGGCAGGCCTTCGGGATCGAGATCGCCGCCGTCCGCGCCCTCGACCGCATTCAACGTCACGTGCGCCTGCCCGGCGCCCCGAGCTACGTGGTCGGCGTGGTCGAGGTCCGCGGCGAGGCGGTGGCCCTGATCCACCTGGCCACCCGGCTGGGGCTGGAGGCGAGCCCGCTGCGCAGGCACCAACCTCTGGTCGTGATCGACTCCGAGGAGCCCGTGGCCCTTGCCGTCGATCGGATCGTGGGGCTGACCGAGGTCGGCGCCGACGCGCTCAGCGAGGGCGACTCGGGCCCCTTGGAGAAACCCAGCGGCCCGTGCCTCGGGACCTGGGCGGGCTTGCGAGTGCTCGACGCCGAGGCGATCGTGGACGGGCGGCCTCTCGACCCGCTGCCAGCGAGCGACGCATGACCTCTCCTCCCGACCCAAGCAACGCCGACCTCGCCGCGGAGCTCTACCGCTGGGGGCTGCGCGCCGATGCGCTGTCGGGGGTCGCGCGGGAGCACGGCGCCCGCGCGGAGGACGCCCTGCGCAACGCGCACACGCTGCTGCGGCGCGTGCTCGAGGGCGCCCAGGCCGCCTCGCCGCCGATCGATCCAGGCGACGAGAGCACGCGCCGCATGGAGGAGGTCTCGCACACGGCCGGCGAGGCCGCCTCGCGCGCAGACCTGCTCGCGCTCAACGTGCTCGTGGAGGCGGCCCGCCTCGGCGACGACGACCACGGCCTCGAGCAGATCGCGCAGGAGATCCGCACGCTCTCCGGGCGCTCCAGCCGTGGAGCCCAGGAGGTCGAGGACCTGGCCTCGCACCTGCGCCGCGGGCTGGGGGACGCGCGGCTGACCTGGACCCGGACCCTGCAGAAGCTCGAAGCGGTGGGGAGCGGCATCGAGGAGGCCCTGCGGCTCACCGCCCAGGCCGGGCACGCGCTCTCGGAGGCGAGCGAGGCCAGCGCGCAGTTCGCCGCGGGGACCCGCGTGCACAACGCCCAGCGCGCGTGGTCGAGCACCGAGCAGGAGGCCGCGACGCGACTGGCGGCCGCGGCAGAGGTTCGCGGCGAGAGCCTGAACCACCTCGCCGAGGCCGTGGCCAAGCGGCTCGAGGGGGTCAGCCGCAGCCTGGCGGAGCACCTCCAGGCCGCGCGTGACGCGGAGGCGCGGATCGCCGCCTTCGAGGGGCACCTCCAGGAGCACGCGCGCCTGCTGCAGGCGACCAACGAGATCGCGCGGCGCGCGAAGCAGCTGGCGATCAACGCCGACCTCGCGGCGCTGCGCGTGCGCGACCCCGCCTTCGAGCTGTTCAGCGACGAGGCGCGACGCCTCAGCGAGCGCGCGGAGGCCACCGCCGCGGCGACCACCGAGCTGCTCGAGAGCGCCGGCAACGTGCACGCGCCCTCGCGCGACGCGGTCCACGGCGTCGCCGAGGGGCTTGCGGAGCTCTCGCTCCAGCTCCAGGGGATCCTGGGCGGGCACGCGACCGAGGGAGACCCCGCGCCCGGCGCCCTGACCCACGCCTGGCGCGCCGATCAGAGCGCGGCGCGCCAGCTTGCCCGCGCCCGCGCCGAGTGGCGCAGCGAGGGCGACGACCCGTCGGCCGACGGAGACGGCGAAGAGAGCGCCGCCCCCGCCTGACGTCCCCCCGCGGGGGTCCATGCGGGCGCAGCGCGCCCGCGCCGGTAGAATCCAAGCATGCTCCTGCTCTACGTCATGGCGCTGCTCACGATCTTCTACTTCGCCTTCTGGCGGAAGCGGACCGAGCGTCGGGCCGAGACGATCAACGAAGCGCGCATGCTGATCGAAGACGGCGAGCCCGAGCTGGCGCGCCAGATCCTCGAGCCCCTCGCGCGCCAGCGGGTGCGCGCCGCGCGAGGGCGCATGCCCGCGCTCTACTGGCTGGGGCACGCTCTCGAACAGCTCGGTCGGCCGAGTCACGCGCGCCAGGTCTACGAGCGCTTCGTCCACGACTACGGGCACCCGCAAGCCATGCCCCGGGCTCCAGAGAAGCTGCTCGATCGCGTGTTCGCGCGGATCGAGGCGCTCTCGGGAGAGACCGAGTCCGCCGGCGAGCAACTCCCCTCGGAGCTGCAGGTCGCGCAGCAGCTCTTGAAGCAGGGCGCGCGCGACGGCGCCCGGGAGGCCCAGCTCCGCGTGCGGAACTGGCTCGCGCGCTCGACCCCCGAGAGCGAGGGCTGGGACGTGGCCCTCGAGACCCTCGGCCGCTCCCACCAGGCCCTCGACGAGCCCCACGAGGCGCTGAGCGTCTACCGCTCGTACCTCGCGGGGGCGACGCCGGCCTCGGCCTCCCAGCGTCTGATCCACACCGCCGTCCGCGCGCGGGTGGAGCGCCTCGAAGAAGCCCTGGGCGAGACGCGTGAGAGCCCCTGGCAGCGCTTCAAGGCCACGGCCGAGCCCCCGCCGCTCCCCGAGGCTCGGCCCCGGACGCCGCTGCAGGCCCCGCCCCTGCCCCCCGAAGCCATGGCGGCCGCCGAGTCCTTCCTCGCCCGCGGCGTGCGCGTGGGCGACTACGTGTTGGCCGAGAAGGTCGGCGACGGCGGGTTCGGCGAGGTGTTCCGCGCGCTGCGCCCCGTCGCGATCAAGTTCGCGCGCAGCCCGGACCAGATCGAGCAGCTACGCCGCTTCGGGACCCTGCAGTCGAGCGTGACCAGCGAGCGAATCGTGAAGCCCCTCGAGGTCAACCTCGAGGCCTCGCCTCCCTACGTGGTCATGGAGTACGTCGACGGGGCCACGCTGCGCGACCTGCTGCGGACCCACGGCCCCCCCGAGCCCGAGGCCGCGCTCTCGCTGGTCACCGAGGTCGCGCGCGCGCTGCGCGACGCCCACGCCGCGGGGCTCCTGCACCTCGACCTCAAGCCCGCCAACGTGCTCCTCGACGCCAACGGGCAGGTCAAGCTCACGGACTTCGAGCTCGGACGCATGCAGGGCGAGGCGAGCCAGCTGCGGCTCTCGCTGAGCTTCAAGACGGAAGAGGACCGCGGCCTGGCCGGCACGCTGGCCTACATGTCCCCCGAGCAGCGCGCGGGGAAGGTCCCCGACGCGCGCAGCGACGTGTTCACCTTCGGAGTGCTCTTGTTCGAGGCGCTCACCGGCACCCTCCCCGAGCCAGGCGACCGGCCGAGCGACTTCGTCCCGCACCTCGACCCCGAGGTCGATCGGGTGTTCGAGCGCTGCTTCGCGCGCTACGAGCGCCGCTACGCCAACGCGGGCGAGCTCTGCGCGGAGGTCGAGCGCGCTTGGGGCCAGACGGTCGGCACCCCGGACCTCGCGCGCCTGTTCGCCAAAGTCGAGCGCGGCGCCCACGATCCGGAGGCGCTCCCGTTGGCCCTGGCCGAGCGCTTGGCCGAGACCGAAGGCGACGCCAAAGCCGAAGCCGAGACCGAAGCCGAAGCCGAGACCGAAGCCGAGACCGAAGGCGACGCCGAGACCGAGACCGAAGCCGAAGCGCGTCAATACGATCCGGACGAGCGCTATCGCGCGCTGTGGGGTGATAGATGAAGGC
>JAGQRJ010000739.1 GCA_020425635.1 Planctomycetota bacterium
CGCTGCGCCGCGACGAGCTCGGCGACCGCGCCGGCGCCGAGGCCGCGTGCCGGCAGCTGCTCGAGCTGCGCCCCCGCGACCTGCGCGCGCTGGGTGAGCTCGTCGACCTGCTGCGCGGAGGAGCCGCGGCTCCCCTCGCCGACGCGCTGCGCGACCTCGCGGACGCCGAGCCCGACGGGCAGCGCACCTGCGAGGTCTTGACCGAGCTCGGCGCGCTGCAGCTCGAGGGGCTCGGCGACCCGGCGGCGGCGTGTCGCTCGTTGGCCGAAGGCCTCGAGCAGGGCGAGGGTGAGGTGGCCCTGGCGGCGGTGCGGCTCCTGCGACGGGCCGCGCGCGAGGCCAAGGACGAGCGCCGCCTGCTCGACGCCCTGCGCTCCCTCGGTCCGCTCGAGCAAGACGGCGAGCTGCGTCGAATCGCCCAGATCGAGCTCGCGCAGCTGCTCGAGGCGCGGGGCGACAAGGGTGAAGCCCTGGCGACCTGGGAGCAGATCCTCGCGCACAACCCCGCGGACGAGACCGCGCTCCCCGCCTGCGTCGGGCACTACCGCGGCGACGCGCGCTTCGGGCAGGCGGTCGACCGGCTGGAGGCGGCCGCGCGCGCCCTCGCCGACGACTCGCCCCGCGCGGCCGCCGTGTGGGCCGAGGCCGCGGAGCTGCTCAGCGAGAAGCTGGGGGCGCCGCTCCGCGCTCGGGAGGCGTGGCGTGAGGCCTTCCTCGCCGAGCCCGGGAACAAGACGTCGCTCGGGAAGCTCGTCGAGCTCAGCGAAGAGGACCCGCGCACGCTGTTCGACACGCTGGAAGAGGGCCTGCCTCGGGCCGAGGGCGGGACCCTCGACGTGCTCCTCTGCCAGGCGCGCCTGGCCAAGGGGCCGCTGAGCCAGGCCGAGGTCGCGGCGAGCAAATACGCCGCCGCGCGCGCCCTCGACGCGACGAACGCCGAGGGCTTCGCTGCCCTGCGCGAGCTCTATCGAGACCTGGGCCGCTGGGGCCCCCTGGCCGACCTCCTCGACACGGGGCTGGCCTCGGCCAAGGGCGCGGACGCCGAGTCCATGCGCCGCGAGCTGGCCGAGGTCTCGGGCACCTACCTCGCCGATCTGCCCCGCGCCGCCGCGGCCTGGGAGGCGATCCTGGCCGCGAGCAAGGACCCGCAGGACCCGGCCTGGGACGCGCTCAGCGAGATCTACGCCAAGCAGGGCGACGCGCAGAAGCAGATCGAGACCCTCGAGCGCGCGGCCGACCTGGGGGGTGAGCGGCAGGTCGAGCGACTGGTCGTCGCCGCCGAGGTGTGCACCCGCGCGCACCAGCATGAGCGCTCGGCGAAGCTGTTCGCCAAGGCCAAGCAACTCGCCCCCGACAGCAACCAGATCCAGCGCGGCCTGGCCCGGGCCCGCGAGCTCTCGGGTGACCTCCGCGGCGCGTGCGCGGCGCTGGAGGAGGCCGCCAAGACCGAGCCCAACGCCCGCGAGTCGGCCAAGCTGCACCTCGAGCGCGGGCGGCTCTGCGCGACCGGGCTCCGCGACCCCAAGGCCGCGCGCGCGGCCTACGACGCCGCGATCAAGGCCGACCCCAAATACCAACCCGGCCACCGGCAGCTGATTCAGCTCCTCCGGGAGCAGGGTGACTGGAGCGGGCTCGAGCAGGCGCTGGGTCAGGCGGCCAAGCAGTCTGCGGGGGCGCTGCGCGCGGACTTCTGCGCCGAGCGCGCGAAGGTCCTCGCGCACCGCCTCGACCGCCTCGACGACGCCGTCGCCTCCCTCGACGAGGCCGACAAGGCGAGCGCGGACCACGTGCTCGCCCGCCAGACCCGGGTCGAGTTGCTGCGTCACGCCGGACGGCACCAGGCCCTGGCCGAAGCCCTCGAGCGCTGCCGCGAGCTGGGCACGGTGCTCTCCCAGCGATCCCTGCGCCGCCTCGCGGTGGAGGAGGCGGAGGTCCGCGCCTTCGCCCTCGGCGACAGCGAGCGCGGGCGGGCGATCCTGCTCGAGGCCCTCGAGGGGGCGCCGCGAGACCTCGACCTGCTCAACGGCCTGCTGCGGATCGAGCGTCGGCTCGAGCCGAGCCTCGACCTCGTGATCCACCTGGTGCTCGCGGGCGAGCTCGAGCCCGACGCCGGGCGCCGGGCCGACCTCCTGCTCGAGGCTGGCCGCGTGCGCAAGCACGCCCTCGACGACATCGAGGGCAGCGAAGAGCTCTTCTTGCGCGTGCTCGAGGAGGACCCCAAGCGCGTCGAGGCCGTGCGCTGGCTCTCGGCCCTCGCCCGCGAGCGCAGCGACCGCAGCGCCCAGGACCACTGGCTCAACGAAGAGGCCGCGCTCGAATCCCGCGGGACGCGCAAGGCGCGGCTGCTCGTGCGCCTCGCTCGCCTGCGCCGCAAGGAGCCGGCGCGCGCGCGCGAGGCCCTCGAGGCTGCGCGCCAGGCCGACCCCAACAACCTCGAAGCCCTCCGCGCCCTGTGCCTGATCTATCAGCGCGAGGAGGCCTGGGAGCCCCTGGCCGAGGTGCTCGGGCGCGTGGCGGAGCTCGAGCCCGAGGCGCGGGTCCGCTGCGGGCGCCTGGCGTCCCTCGGCAAGGTGCACCTCTTGCACCTCAAGCAGGCGGGCAAGGCCCGCGAGGCCTTCGACCGCGCCCTCGAGCTCGACCCCAACCACCTGCAGGCGCTGCAGGGCAAGGCGCTCACCGTGCGCGCGGCCAAGGAGCCGCAGGTCCTGGCCGAGATCCTGCGGCGCTGGCTCAAGCTCACGCCCCAGGCCGACCGCCGGCACGCGCTGGGGCTGCGCCTCGCGCAGCTCGAGCTCGAGGTCCTCGACGAGCTCGACAACGCCGCGGAGACCCTCGCCAAGACCCTCGAGATCGCGCCCACCGACCCCGAGGCCTGGAAGCTCCTGCGCGAGGCGCACCAGCGCCGCTGCGACTGGAAGGCCCTGGCCGAGACCTACGAGCGCGAGGGGCGCCTGGTCTCGAGCGAGCGCCTGCAGGAGGAGCGCCTCCGCCAGGCGGCGCTGATTCACCTCAGCCACTGCGAAGACTTCGGGCGCACCGCCGACCTCCTGCGCGAGGTCCTCGACCGCGGCGACCCCCACTGCGTGGCGACGCAGCTCTTGCCCGGGCTGCTGATCAAGCTCGGGCGCGAGGACGAGCACGAGGTGGTGCTGCGCAGGATCGCTCAGATCGTGCCCGGCTCGCGCTACGCGGCCACCGCGCTGATCGAGGTCGCGCGGCGCGCGGTCGCCCGCGAGCAGACCGACGAGGCGATCGCCTTGTTCGAGGAGGCGCTGGTCCACGACGGGGAGTCGCTGGAGGCCCTCGACGAGCTCTGCGCGCTCCACGCGGACGACACGCCGCGCCTGGCTCAGACCCTCGACCGCAAGCGCGAGCTGCTGGCCGGCACGCCGCAGGCGATCCGCCTGCGGGTCGAGCGCGCCGTGCTCCTCGAGCGCGACCTGCACGACCTCGACGCCGCCGCCGACGAGCTCGGGGCGGCGGTGGAGGAGGCCGGGCAGCTGACCCTCGACGCGGGGATCCTCCACGGGCTGCTCGAGAAGCGCGCGGCGCTGCTCGAGCGCCTCGAGCGCTGGAGCGAGCTGCCCGCGGTGCTCCTGGCCGAGGCGGCGGTCGAGGCCTCCGACGCCGCGCGGGCGGAGCTCCTCGCCAAGCGGGGGGCGATCCTCCGTGACCAGCTGCACGACCCGCGGGGTGCGATCGACAGCTATCAGCGCGCCTTCGAGCAGCACGAGACCCCCGAGGCCCTGGCCGCGTTGCGCGCGCTCTACCGCTCGGAGGGCCTGTTCGACGAGCTGGTCGGCGCCTGGCGCGACACGGCGCGGATCGAGCCCGAGCGCGCGGCCGAGGCCTTGGCCGAGGCGTCGCGCCTGCTCGCCGACCCCCTCGGGCGGCCCGCCGACGCGATCGAGCTCTGGGAGCAGGCGATCGAGCGCAGCGACGCTCCCTTGCCCCTGCTGCGCGAGCTCCAGGCGCTCTGCGAGCAAGCGAACGAGCGCGGCGCCTGGGCGCGTGCCCTCGGGCGTGAGGTCGAGCTCACCGCGGCCGAGGCCGAGCGCGACGCCCCCACGCGCGAGCGCATGCTCGCCAGCGCGCTCAAGGCGAGCGAGCTCCTGGCCGCCCTCGGTCGCGGGGATCGCGCGGTCGAGGTCCTCGAGCAGGCGGCCGCGTGCGCCCCCGACGAGGTCCGCGTCTTCGCCGCCCTCGACCAGCTCTACGAAGACCGCGACGAGCCCCAGCGCCGCTACCGCAACGCCGCGCGCCACGCCCAGGCCAGCGCCGACCCCGCGCGCTTGCTGGTGCTCCACGAGCAGCTGGCGCGGCTCGCCTCCGACGCGCTGGCGCGGCCCGACGACGCCCGCCAACACTGGGAGCGCGTGCTGGCCCTCGAGCCCACCCACATGGGCGCGATCGGCGCGCTGCGCGAGGCCTACACCCAGCAAGGCAGCTGGGAGCCGCTGCTGCGGGTGGTCGAGGTCGAGCTGGCCCACGCCCCCCCCGAGCGCCAGGCCGGGCTGCAGCTCGAGCGAGGAGCCTTGCTCGAGGAGCACCTCGGGCGCAAGGCGGCCGCCGTCGAGGCCTACGGGCAGGCCCACGCCAGCGACGCCTCCGACCCGCGTCCGCTCGAGGGGCTCATGCGGATCCACCGCGCCGCGCGCGAGTGGGCCGACGTGGTGCGCGTGGCCCAGGCGCTGCGCGACCTCGCCGACGCCGCGGCGGATCGTGCGCGCTTCGCGACCGAGATCGCCGACGCCCACGAACGCCTCGCGCACCGGGCCGAGGCGATCGCTGCCCTGCGCGAAGCCCTCGAGCTCGCGCCCAACGACGCCGAGGTCCTCGCGCGGCTGCGCAAGCTGCTGCTGGTCGAAGGGCGGCGGGAAGAGGCGGCGCAGATCCTGGCCCGCGAGAGCGCGGTCGCGCCCGAGCGCCTGGCCGAGTTCGCGATCCGCCTGCAGCGCGCCGAGCTCCTGCGCGAGCTCGAGCGCGCCGACGAGGCGATCCAGGAGTTCGAGGCTGCGCGCGAGCTGGTCCCCCAGGACCCCCGGCCCCTGGCGGCCCTCGACGCGCTCTACGACCTCGCGGGGCGCGTGAACGAGCGGGTCGAGGTGCTCGAGGCCCAGGGCGCGTTGGCGGCTGACGACGCCGAGGCCGCCGCGCGCTATGCGCTCGCCGGCGGGCTGAACCTGAAGCGCGATTCCGAGCGCTCCGCGCGCTCCTTCGAGCGCGCGCTGCAGCGCGAGCCAGGCCTCGTCGAGGCGACCGAGCACCTGGTGGAGCTCTACCGCGGCCTCGAGCGCTGGCCCGAGCTGGCCCGGGTGCTGCACCTCCGCAGCGAGCAGGAGCTCGACGACCCCGAGGGCGCGACGGCGTGCCTGCGCGCGGCGGCGGAGCTCGAGGAGGCCCGCCTCGACCAGCCCGCGGCCGCCGCGGCGACCCTCGAGCGCCTGCTGGCCCTCGCGCCAAACGACGAGCCCGCGCTGCGAGAGCTGGCCCGGCTGCGCGGGGTGCGGGGCGA
>JAGQRJ010000740.1 GCA_020425635.1 Planctomycetota bacterium
CCCCCTGGACCGGCTCTCGCCGTCGGAGGCGACCGAGGAGCTCCAGACGCTGCTCAACGGCTTCCAGACCCGGCGCGCGCTCCCGCTCGCCGAGGCGCTCGTCGCGCGCGCCCCGTCGGAGCGCCTGCCTGCGCTCCTGCTCGCCGAGACCCAGGCCGAGCTGGGGCGCTACGACGAAGCCTGGGCTGGATTCCAGCGAGCCTTCGAGCGCGAGCCGGGCCTGCGCCAGCAGCTCAGCTCGCGGCGCTACCAGGTCTTGCAGGCCTACGCAGAGCAGACCTCCTGGCGAGGCGAGCCGCTCCCCGCGCGCTGGGAACAGGCCCTCGGCGGTCACTGGCGGGTCGAGCCCGGAGGCGAGGTCGTGGGCACCGGCGGCGGGCTCGGGACCTACGAGCTGACGGCCTTGTTCGACCGCGAGGCTCCGACCGCCCCCGGCTACCGGCTCGAGGTCGAGGTGAACCGCGACCCCCAAGGCGAGGGACCCGCGCTGCAAGCCTACGCGGGGGTGATCCTGGGAGCGCGGAGCCGGGGCGACTTCTTCACGGTGTTCTTCGTGCAGAACCGGCGGGAGACCGACGGCATGCTGGCGGAGCGCGGCGGCGCCGCGGCCTACCGTGAGACGCACGGCGTCGAGCCCGTCGTGGTCCGGGTAACCCACCAGGACGGACCGCGCTGGCGATTCCCCGCCGAAGGCGGGCGCCTCGTCCCTCCGCAGCGCGGTCCGTGGAGCAAGCTGGCGCTCGAGGTCGACGGCTCGCGCCTGCAGGCGTGGGTCGACGGCGAGCCCGTGCTCGACCTGCAGCTCGCGCGGCCCTTGGACGGGCGCGTGGGGTTGCTGAAGTACTACGTCCACGAGTTCCGCTACCGGAACTGGACGGTCACCCCGCGCTGACGCCCGCGGGCGGCGGCGCCGACGCCTGGCGCGCCTTGCGCCCGGTGCGGAAGCTGATCGTGAGCAGCACGATCCAGAGCACGCTCAGCGCGCCGATCAGCGCCCAGAGCGTGGTCAGCGTGGGCCAGCGGTGGAGGGCCACGCCGAGCCCGGCGCTGAGCAGCGCCGAGCCGAGGAGCGCGATCGCGACGTTCCGCCGGCCGGCGCCCCCCTGGCGCTCCTGCACCTTGCGCGCCCAGAGGTAGGCGGCCCAGTAGGTGCCGCCGCTGCCGAGGGTGATCACGAGGACCACCACCGCGCCGCCCCAGCCGAGGGGGAGGGTCATGGCGGCCACGGTCAACCACACCAGGACGAGGTCGGCTCGCGACTTGGTCACCGTCCCGTCGCGCGGGTCGATCCGGGTCACGGTGTAGGTCTCGGCGATCCGCGGAAGCCCCTTCTTGCCCAGCACGAGCATGAGCACCCAGAACAGGAGCCAGCCGCCGCGCAGCACCCCTTGCCCCAGCGATTGCCCGAGCGCGACGGGCTCGGGCCAGGCCCAGTGCATGAAGATCAAGAGCACGGCGACCTGCTGCACGTAGGTCTTGAAGCGTCCGGCCTGGCTGGTGGGGATCGCGATCCGCTCGAGGTTCGCGCAGATCCGGAGGCAGGTCACGAAGAGCTCGCGGAACACGACGAGGGCCACCCCCCACAGGGGGAAGAAGCCCCACAGGCCGAGGAGGCAGTACATGGCCAGCGTGATCAGCTTGTCGGAGATCTGGTCGAGGACCGCCCCCAGCGGCGTCGCCCAGCCATAGCGCTTGGCGAGGAACCCGTCGATCTGATCGGTGAAGGCGGCGAACCCGACCACGAACAGGCTCGCGATCGACCAGGTGCCGTCGACCGCGTGGACGTGCGCCAGGTAGGCCAGCCCCCCGAAGCCAAACACCACGCGCAACACGCAGAGCAGGTTGGGGATCTGGTGCAAGCCGACGAGGCCGCGGGGTTTCGGGTCGGGTGTCTCCACGCAGGTCCAACCATAGGCGATTTCCCACGCCAGCTACAGGCGTGGACGGGCGCTGACGAGAACTGGCGACACCGCCTCCCCTGGGTCACACTCGACCATGCAAGTCGGCCCCTACCGAATCGTGCGGGAGGTCGCCCGCGGCGGAATGGGCGTGGTCTACGAGGCCGTCGACGCAGACGGCCAGGCGGTCGCCGTCAAGCTGCTCCTCGAGCAGCGCGCGCAGGACCCCCGCACTCGCAAACGCTTCCTCACCGAGATCCAGGCCCTGGCCCGGCTACGGCACCCCAACCTCGTCCCGATCCTCGGCGCAGGCGAACACGACGGCGTGCCATGGTTCGCCCTCGACTACGTCGAGGGCGAGTCGCTGCAGGCCCGGCTCCGCCGCGGGCCGCTCCCGATCCAGGAGGCGCTGCGGGTCGGGCAGCAGCTCGCCCAGGCCCTGGCCTACGTGCACGGCTGCGGGGTGCTGCACCGCGACCTCAAGCCCGACAACGTGCTCCTCCAGGGCGACCAGGCGCTGCTCACGGATTTCGGTCTGGCTCGCGACGACGACACCCAGCTCAGCCGGATCACGCGCAGCGGGCAGTTCCTCGGGACCCCCGGCTATTGGCCGCCGGAGCAGGCCCGCGGCGAACTCGACGCGGTCGGCCCGCACTCCGACGTCTACGGGCTGGGCGGGGTGATCTACGCCTGCCTCACCGGCCGACCGCCGGTCGAGGCCTCCGGCCTGGCCGAGTCGATCAACCTCACCGTGCGCGGACGGATCACGCCGGCGCGCGAGCTGCGTCCGGACACGCCGGCCTGGCTCGACGCGCTCTGCTCGCGCTGCCTGGCCACCGACCCCGCTCAGCGGCCGGCCTCCGCGGAGGAGGTGGCGCGCGCGCTGGTGAGCGCCCCCCGCGACGTGCCCGCCCGCAGCGACCGCCGGGTCTGGATCACTTTGGCCACGGTGGCCTGCCTCGCGCTGGGCTCCCTCGGCCTCGCGGCCTGGCTCTGGAGCCAGCGCGGGCCCACCCCCGTGACGGCCGAGCGCGCGCGCGCAGCGCGCAGCTGGCTCCTCCAGGCCCAGGGAGAGGCGGCGGCGAAGCGCTTCGCCCCGGCTCGCGCCGCCGTCGAGCGCGCCCTGGAGCTCGACCCCGGGCTGACGGCGGCCTACCTCCTCCGCGCGACCCTCCGGCGCGAGGCCGACGACCCCGCGGGCGCCCTGGCCGACCTCGGGCAGGCGGCCCAGCTCGGCTCGGACGACGCCGCCGACCACGTCGGCCTGGGCGAAGCCTACGCCGAGCTCGGAGACGCGACCGCGGCCCTCACGGCC
>JAGQRJ010000741.1 GCA_020425635.1 Planctomycetota bacterium
GCCCCGACCACGCACCCACGCCCCCGGGCGCCATACCTGCCCCGACCACGCACCCACGCCCCGTAGGGGCCGAGCTTGCCTCGTCCCGGCCCCCGATCACGCGCCACGCTCCAGGCGTCGCCGAAGGCCTCAGCCCTGGCGGTTTGCGCGCGGCACGTCTACGGTGAGGCATGAGCGATCGCCGCCTGCGCGAACTCGAGCGCTCCTGCGCCGACGACCGGGACGAGGCGCGCTTCCTCTGGGGGCGCCTGCGGGCCGGGGAGTTGAACGAGTCCCGGCTCGAGCTCGCGGCCTACGCGGGCCACCCCTCGGCGCAGCTCGTGCTCGGCGTCGACGACGCCCTGGCCGAGCGCGAGCTCGGCGACTGGGCTGCCTTCCACGCCTGGGTGTGGGGCCTCGGTCCCTACGGCCAGATCCCCGAGGCCCTGGCCGCGGCGGCGGTGGCGCGCCTCGCCCTGCGCGGCGCCTGGCTCGCGGCGGCCCCCGTGTGCGACGACGAGCTCCCCCGGCGCACGGTCGAGCGCGTCGAAGACTGGCTGCGCACCGAGGAGCGCGCGGCGGCGAGCCAGGCCCTGGCCGCCTTCGACGCCTTCGGGCGCGCGCTGAGCGCCGACGAGCTCGCGCGCGAGGCGCGCGGCCTGTTCTGGCTCTGCCACGACGCGCTCGAGGCCGCGCTCTCCTCCACCGACGAAGGCCGCCCTTGCCGCCAGCGCGTCTACCGCGCCGTCGAGCGCGAGGGTCGCGCCTCGGAGCGCTTCGGCGTGGCCCGCACGAGCGAGCAGATCGCCTCGGCCTTGATCGCCTGGGCCTTGCGCCCGCCGACGACCCGCTGCGGCTAGGCGCGCGACCCGAGGCGTGCTGCTGTCCGAGTGCCCCGACTGCCTGAAGCTCCCCGAGGAGGGCTCGTCCATGGCCCACCTGCGGAGCGTGGGCGAGTCGACGGCGTCACCCCACGATCGCTACGTGACCTACACCAAGCTGCGCTGCCCCACGTGCGACCTGCGCTACCTCGCCGTCGACGACTCGGAGTGGGGCTGCGAGAGCTTCTGCGTCTATCGCCAGACCGCGCGCGCCGCGGGGCTCGGTCGGCGGCGCCTGGCGTCGCTCCTGAAGGCCCTGCCCGCCGAGCTCGACTCCACCAAGAAGCGCGCGCGGCTCTACGCCGCGCGCTCCCTGGCCGAGCACTACCTCCACACGGGCGCGCTCGCTCCGCTGGAGGCCCTGCTCGTGCATGTCCGCAAGGACGTGCGCCGGGAAGCGCTCGAGACCTGCTGGCGCGGCTCGGGGGCCGAGCCTCAGGGGGCGTGTCTGACGACGCTCCTCGACCTGCTGCGCTCTGAGCATGCCACGCTGCGCAGGCAGGTCGTCGCGCACCTGCGGCGCCAGGTCCCCTTCCTGCGAGCCCACGTCCCCCGGCTGGTCGCGCACCTGGGCTCGCGGCGGATCGACGACGCCGAGCTCTCCGTGCTGCGCCACGTCGCGGACGCGACCTCCCCCCCGCCCGACCTGACCGCCGCGAACGCCCAGCTCGTGGCCTACGCGGCGCGCCCCGGTGTGCCGGCCTCCCGCCGCAAGCAGGCGCTCGAGCTGCTGCGCGACTGCCTCGACCGGAGCTACGACCGCGCCCGCAGCCTGCGCGAGGCGTTGTCGGAGAGCACCGACCCGGCGCTCCAGCGCCTGCACCGGCAGCTCGACGCGTGGATCGAAGGTGGCTTCCCCCCGCCGCCCAGCGAGCCGGTGGAGGACTGGCCGCCCCGCTGACCGCCGAGGTTCGCCGTGACCCCAGGCTCCCGATCGACGCCCTGGCGAAGGGGCGGACCCTTGGCGCGCCAGCGCTTGGCGGAAGGCTCCAACGAGGTCGACGCCGGTCGAGGGACGGAACCCGACCGCACGGCGCTGAGTCGAGCCGCACGGCGTCCAGCTGGGTCGGGCACGTGGCCCAAGCAGCCAGCGGCCGGACTTCGCACGGGTTGAGCGGCGGGTCGTGCAGGGTGTCCAGCCTGGCCGGCGAGCGGTCTCAGCGCGTGCTCGGAAGTGTCTGGAGATGTCTCCGGCACGCGGCATGCGGAGTGTGGGTCAATCGGTTCGCCTGAGAACCACACCCACACCGGGAGCGCGGCTCCCAAGGAAACCCCCATGCCTCGCCTCGCTACGCTCGGCCTGTTCCTCGTTGCC
>JAGQRJ010000742.1 GCA_020425635.1 Planctomycetota bacterium
GCGCGCGCCTGCGGCCCGTTGGGGGTGAGCCCTCGCAGCTTCGCTGCGCGGGCGAGGGGGCCTCCGAGAGGCCCCTCTTAGTGGTGCGGACCGGTGCCGTTGGAGTTGATCACGAGGGCGTGGCCGTCGTCGGGGAGCTTGGCGAAGTCGAGCCCGAGCTTGTCCTCGCCCGCCGAGGCGGCGGCGCGGACCGCGGCGTCGCCGTCGCTCACCGCCCGGCGCAGGATCCGCGCGACCGAGGGGTAGTGCTCGGCCAGGGGGTCGAAGGCGCCGATCAGGTGCTGCACCACGCGCGCGCGGTTGCTCGGGTCCTTGTCCTCGAACAGCATGCGCAAGATCGGCAGGCTCTGCCCGTTGACGGTGAGGAACAGGATCGAGCGCGCGAGGGTCCAGCGCAGCTCGGGGCGTCCGTCGCGCAGCCAGGAGCGCAGGGTCGCGCGGGTGGCTTCGAAGCGGTCGGCGAGCAGGTGCTGCATGAAGTTCAGCGCGGCCGCCCAGCGGATCGACTCGACCTCGCTCTCGGCCATGCCGCGCACGGCGCGCAGGACCTCGCGCGGCTCGCGCTCGTAGAGGTCCCAGTAGCTCGAGGCCACGGCGTAGTGGACCTCGGGCTCGGGGTCTTCGGCCAGGAGCGCGAGGACCTCGAGCGAGCGCGGGATCTCGGGGGTGGGCACGTTGCGCACGCGCTGCGCAACCATGGCGCGGACCGTGGGGTCGTCGCTCTTGGTCCAGCGCTTGGCGAGCTCGAGGGACTCGGGCAGGTCGTCGAGCAGGCGGTCCATGGACACCAGGCGCACGCCGCGGTCCTTGTCGCCGCAGAGCTTCTTCAAGAGCTTCTTGCTCTTCTCGCCGAACTCGTTGTGGCTCAGCGGCGCGGCCCCGGCGGCCAGGCGCCGCAGCCGCGCTTGGCTCGCGCTCGCCCAGGCGAGCAGGGGCTTGTTGAAGACCTTGGGCAGCTCGTCCCAGGCCCACATGAGGGCCACGCGGTAGCCCTCTTCCTGGACCTCGAACTGGGCCTCGCTGGCCTTGAGGACCTCGCGCTTGAGCTGCTCGAGGCGACCCTCGGGGTCGTCCTCGAGCGCCCGGCTCAGGGTCGGCAGGTCAAGCGGTAGGGGCGATTGGGCCTTGGCCACGCGATTCTCCTCGCAGAACTCTACCAGCTACGCGACGCCCGCGGTCGGGCGGTCGCTGGCGTCGTACGCGGCGAGCACCTTGAGCGCAGGCGCCACCAGATCGTAGCGGTCGAAGGATTCGTCGAACAGCGCGGCGCGGTCGCGGACGATGTCGATTCCGGTCGGGTCGCCGAGCTGGAGCAGGGTCAGCGCGGTCGAGAACCGCAGCCGCTGGTTCCCGTGGGCCAGGCGGTCGCGGAGGAACTCCACGGTGGACTCGCGCTCGACGCCCTGCTGGGCGAGCCGCCCGAGGCCGAACACGATCCGCCGGCGCACGTCGTCCGACGGCTCCTGGTCGTAGAGCATGCGCAGGCGGCGGGCGACGGAGGCGTCGCCGCTGAAGGCCACGCCCGTGACCGCGCCGGCGCGGGTGTCGTCGTCGGTGTCGAGCAGCGAGGTGTTGAGCAGGTCGCGGAGCTCGTCGTCGAGCTGCTGACGGCCGAGGAGCGGGAGCACCTCACCCGGGGTGACCACGCCGCTCGCGCGCAGCTCGAGCAGGTAGGCCTTGACCGCGGGGCTCTTGAAGGGCACGAGGAAGTGCAGGGCGAAGGGCACGTCGCCCTCGTCGAGCTTGCGCAGCTGGGTGAGCACGACCCCTTCGTTGCGCGAGTCGTTGAGGCGCGCGAGGGCGCTCGCGGCCTGCAGGCACACCACGCTGTCGTCGTCGTTGAGCAGGCGACGCACGTCGGAGCGCGCCTCCTCGGCGCCGAGCTCGGCCAGGCAGTAGGCCGCCCAGCGGCGCGCGGCGGGGCGCTCGGCGCGCAGGAGCCCGCGCAGCGCGAGCACGACGTCTTCCCCGCCCAGGGCGAGGGCCGCGCTCACTGGACCGCCCGCGGGGACCTTGTCCCAGAGGTCGTTCTCCTTGAGCTCGCGCATGTCGCGGATCAAGAGCTCGAGGCCCGCGGTGCCGCCCTCGACGTAGAGGTAGTTCTTGAGCGGGGTGGCGTCGGGGCGGAAGGTCCAGGCGTCGTCCGGGTCGAGGTGCCCGTAGACGCGCTCCCAGTCGGCGAGGATCTCGCGCACCTCCGCGAGGTGGGCCTCGCTCGGGTCGCGCAGGTTGCGCAGGGCCTCGACCACCGTGCCCTCGGTGGAGAGGATCCCGCGGCGCAGCGCCGCGAGCAGGTGCTCGGCGGCGCGGGGGTCGCCGAGCGCGCCCAGGGCGCGGGCGGCGAGGCGCACGTCCTCCGGGGCAGGACCCTCGAGGGCCTCGGTCAGCAGCTCGAAGGCCTGCTTGGGGGGGTCGTCGAGGAGCTCGCGCAGCATGGCGGTGCGGTCGCGGTTGGGGGCGTCCTTCCAGGCCACGAGCATGGCCTCGACGCTCGCGCGGTCGCGGCGCGAGGCGAGGATCCGCCGCAGCTCGCCGGCGGCGTCGGGGTGCGCCTCGCCGATTCGCTCGAGGACCTCGGCGGCGGGGGCGTGCTTGTAGAGCGCCAGCGCCTGCATGCGCCGGGTCAGGCTGCCCACGAGCCAGGCGTCGCCGTCGACCTCGGGGTCCTGGGCGGCCTCGCGGCCGGCCTGCAGCGCCTCGTCGAAGAAGTGCAGGGCCTCGCGCTGACGGCCGGCGCGGCGGTTGAGCTCGCCGGCGAGGTAGGCGTAGCGCATGCGCAGCGGCGGTTCGAGCTCCTCCTCGAGCGCCTTGGCGAACAGCCCCGCGGCCTCGTCGCGCAGCTGGGGCACGAGGTCGCGGCGGCCGAGGTCGCGGGCGACGTAGTAGGCCTGGAGGTCGAGCTCGGCCAGGGCCGCGCTGTCGAGGCCGCGGTTGAGGTAGCAGCGCGCGGCGAGGCGGAAGCGCTCGAAGTCGCCGGCGGCGCCCAGGAGCGAGGCCTTGCCGGGCGTGTAGCCGAGCATTTCCTGCAAGCGCCGCTTCTCGCCCTCGGTCAGCTCGAGCTCGGCGAAGGTCCAGGCGTTCCCCGAGAACCCGCACTCGCTGCAGGTCACGACGCTGTAGCGCCGGACCTCTTCGATGCTCCCCGTCTCGCGCAGGTCGGTGTCGGTGCCCGAGATGTAGTAGCTGCTGCCCATGGTCCGGGCGCGAAACACCAGCCCGCAGCACGGGCAGAGCAGGTTCTCGGCGGTCGGGCTGGCCACTGGCCCTCCTCTGGATCGGCATGTATCCAGTTGCGAGGACGAACTTTAGCACCCCAGGGTGGCTTTGGGCAAGCCGGCCCTACGCGACCTCGTAGTGCTGGAGCGTCAGGCACTTGATCCCGCCGCCGAGCTTCTGGAACTCGGACATGTCGAACTCGCGCACCTCGAACCCGCGCCGGCGCAGCTCCGGCCAGAGGTCGTGGACCCCCTGGGAGCCGAACACGACCCCGCCGCGCACGATCGCGTTGCAGGCGAAGGCGTGGGCGTCGCGCTCGCTGACCACCAGCTTCTCGCAGTCGAGGCTCTCGATCGTGGCGGTGTCGATCGGGCCGAAGGCGCCCGGGTAGTAGGCGATCAGGTCGTCCGACAGCGGGAGCAGCGCGGTGTCGAGGTGATAGAAGCGGTCTTGCTCCATCTCGAAGTCGATCGTGTCCTTGCCGAAGGTCTGGCGCAGGAAGTGCCGCGCGACCTCGTGCGAGCGCTTGCCGAAGCCGAACAAGATCTTGTCGCGCCACATGACGGTCTCGCCGGCGCCCTCGAAGTGCACCCCCGCGGGAATGTCGGTGCCGGCGAAGCCGCGCGCGAGCAGGTACTCGCGCACGTAGGGGCCCTCGGCGGCGCGCTCGGGGTGGCGGTAGCTGCCGAACAGCGCCTTGCCCTCGCAGAGGAACACCGAGTCGCCGAAGAAGCAGAGCTCGGTCAGGCCCGGCTTGGCCTCGGCGACGTGGATCGGGGCGGCCTCGACCTCGCGGTAGGCCGCGATCAGGGTCTCCCACTGCTCGATCGCGAGCTCGCGCGAGAAGCCCGAGGAGGGGTCCATCCAGGGGTTGATCGCGTAGCTCAACGCGACGTGCGTGGGCGGGCAGACGAAGACCTCGCGGACCCGCATGCGGCGGCTAGTCTCGCGACTTGAGGTGCCGCGGATCGACGGGGATCTTCCCGCCGAGCTCGGCGCGGACCTTCTCGGGGTCGGGCATGGTCAGCTTGTGGGCCGGGGTCTCGCTCAAGCGGCGGAGCTTGGCGCGCTCGCGGGTGAGGAACTCCTCCCACTCGTCGATCGTCATGGGCTGCGGCCCTCGCACTTCGGCCAACTCGGCCTCCAATCGGGGGAGGCGCTCGAGCCAGGAGCGGAACGACGCCGCCACCGAGGCCAGGGTGCCCTCTTCAGGGTCGAGCAGGAACACCGGCGACTCCCCGGAGTCGTCGGCGAGGGAGGTGTCGAAGCAGTAGACGTCGCCGCTGAGCGCGTTGGCGAAGGCCACCAGGTGGGTGGGCAGGCCCTCTTCGCGGTCGCGGAGGTTGACCTCGGCGAGGTCGAAGTCGTCTTCGGCCTCGACCCCGTAGATCGTGGTGTTGTAGAGCGTGCCGCCGTTGTAGTGCCGCAGCCAGAGCGCGAAGCTCGGGGGGAGCTTCACGTCGAGCTGGGTCTCGACCGCGTCGATCAACTCGGGCGTGGTCGGCGGCTCGAGGCCGTCGAGCTCGGGGTCGACCTCGCGCAGGTTCGCCTCGAAGTTTGCGAATGGGTGCTCGTCGCTCACGCGGTGCCCTCTCTCCTCGCGCCAGACTCGAGTGCCTCGAAGCATGCGGTGAGTCGTGTGCTGCGCTCGTCGGCCCGGGCCGCGAGGGTGTCGACGCGCGCCTGGGCCTCGTCGAGGCGCAGGTCGCCCAGGCCGCCCTCGACCTTGGGCAGCGCGCGCTCCTCCTCGGGGGTCGGCCGCAGGCGCTCGCCCTTGGCGAGGGCCTCGCCGACCTGGCGGTAGGCGTCGCGGAAGGGGACGCCGGCTCCGGCGAGGGCGAAGGCGCGGTGCGCGGCGTAGGCCTCTTCCGCGACGGCGCTGGCGGCGCGGTCGGTGTCGACCTGGAGGTCGGTCACGGTGAGTTCCATGGCGCGTGTCATGTGTCGGACCAGGTGCAGCCCCCGCAAGACGGGCTCCTTGGTGAGCTGGTAGTCCCGATGGTAGCTCGACGGCAGCCTTCCTGCGACCAGGAGCACACGATCGAGGTAGGACTGCAGGACCCCGGCGTTGGCCCGGGTCAGCTCGCACACGTCGGGGTTGCGCTTCTGGGGCATGATCGAGGAGCCGGTGGCCACCCGGCCGGGGAGCCGCACGAAGCCGTACTCCGGGCTGCTCATGAGCTGCAGGTCCCAGGCCAGCGAGGCGAGGTCGTGGGCGAGCAGGGTCGCAGCGAACAAGGCCTGCGCCTCGATCTTGCCCCGACTGGTCTGCACGGCCTGAGGGTTGACCTGCAGCGCGCCGAAGCCGAGCAGCGCGGCGGTCCGCCGGCGATCGAGGGGCAGGGGCACGCCGAACCCCGCGGCGCTCCCGAGGGGGCAGCGGTCGGCGGCCTGGTAGGCCTGCTCCAGGGCCAGGAGGTCCTCCTCGATCCCCTCCGCGTGACCGGCGGCCCACAGCCCGACGCTCGAAGGCATGGCCTGACGCATGTGCGTGTAGCCCGGGAGCGGCGCGTCGGCGTAGGTCCGGGCCACCGCGAGCAGGGCCCGCGCGAGCTCGGCGCCGGCCGTGATCGCCTCGAGCAGCCGCCGCTTGACGAACAGGCGCACGTCGACCAGGACCTGGTCGTTGCGGGAGCGACCGGTGTGCAGCTTGCCGCCGGCAGGCCCCACCTTCGCGGTCAGCCGCCCCTCGACCGCGGTGTGCACGTCTTCTTCTTCGGGGGAGATCGCGAAGTCGCCGCGGCGGTGCTCGGCCAGGACTTCGCACAGGCCGGCGTGGATCGCGGCGCGATCCTGGTCGCCGATCACGCCGACCTCAGCCAGCATTTGGCTGTGCGCGAGGCTCCCCCACACGTCCTCCTCGACGAGGTCGAGGTCGAGGACGTAGTCGTTCCCCACGGTGTATTCGAGGATCTCCGGGTGGAGCGCCTCGCCCTTGTCCCACAAACGGCGTGCCATAGCGGGGCCATGATACTCCGGGTTGGGCCGGAGCCCATGGGGTAAGGGTACGACTCGACAAACTCACCCTGCGGCGTCGTGGGAGACCTGCCGCTATGATTCCAGGACCGCTCACCCCGACCCTCCTGGAGACGACCTCTGAACCTCAGCAACCTGGGGGACGTGCACCTGCGCAAAGCCGACGGCGCAGCCAACGAGGGCAACCTCTCGCGCGCCACCGAGCTCTACTTGAAGGCGATCCGCAGCTTCGGCGGCGGCGCGGGCGCGGCCGAGGCGCGCGTCGGGCTCGCCGCGGTCTACGTCGAGCAGGAGGACCTCGACGCGGCCTGGAGCGAGCTCAGCCGCGCCGCGAGCGCGCTCGAGGAGCAGGGCCAGGGGGCGCTGCTCGCCCGCGCCCTGAACCAAATGGGCCTCGTCGAGCGCCGCCGCCTGGGGCTCGACCAGGCCGCCGAGCTGCACGAGCGCGCCCGGCGCGTGGCGGCCGACTCGGGAGACCTGCGCCAGCAGGGGGTGGCCCTGCGCAACCTGGCCGGGATCCACCGCGCCCGGGGCGAGCCGGGGCGCGCCGCCGAGTGCCTGCTGGAGAGCGTCGAGCTGGCCAAGGCCGAGGGCGAAGAACGCTCGCTCGCCGCGCTCTGGCGCCAGATCCGCGAGCTGCGCCTCGAGGCCATGAACCTCACGGGGGCCCTGGCCGCGGTCCGCGAAGAGCTCGCGCTGCGCGACGGCGGCCCGCCGGCGCCGATCGCCAGCGCGCTGCTCGAGGGCGCGCGGGTCGCGCGCCTCCTCGGCGAAGACGAGGTCGCCGAGCGCTGGCTCTCGCGCGCGGTGGAGCTCCGCGTGGGGCTCAAGGACCTCGAGGGCGCAGGGCGCGCGCTGCTCGAGATCGGCGCGCTGTTCCTCGCGCAGGGGCGCCCGCGGGTGGCGCGCCGCAAGCTCGAAGCCGCGCGCGACGCGGTGGGCGAGCAGGGTCCGATCGACGTGCGGGCCGAGCTCTGGCGCGCCTTCGCGCTCACCGACCTCGCGATCCTCGACGCTTACGTCTACGAAGACGCCCCCCACGTGATCCTCGCGCGCGAGGACCTCGACGCGACCGTGGGCACCGACAGCGCGAGCGGCCAGCACGAGCTCGTGCGCCGGGCGCGCGACGAGGCCGACGAGGCCCTGACCCTGGCCCGCCAGAGCAGCGCCCCGCGGCTCCTGCCCCTCGCCCTGTGCACGGTCGCCCGCGCCCTCGGGCACATGGAGCGGCACGAAGAGGCGCGCGACGCCTTCCGCCAGGCCGCCCTCGCCGCCGACGAGCTGCGCCCCGGGGTCCACGACCTCGAGGGCCCCTTCGCGGTCTACCTCGCCTACGGGACCTGGCTCGGCGCGACCCTCGCCCCCGGGGCGAATCCCCCCGACGAGCGGGCGACGGTCGACTACCTCGAGCGCGCGGTGCAGCTCGGCGAGCGGATCCGCCAGAGCGGCGGCTCTCCGGTCTACTGCGCCCAGGCCCTCGCCGCCCTCGCCGCCGCGCACCACCGCTTCGGGCGCCCGGCGCTGACCGAGCAGGCGCTGACCCGGGCGACCAAGGCCCTCGGCCCCTACGACGAGGCGGGCACCCCCCGGGCGCGCCTGCGCCGCGCCCTCGAGCGCTTCCGCAGCCTGCTCGGCAGCGGCGGACCGCCCCAGCGCTTGCTGCGCAGCGCCGAGGCGGTGGCGCGCACCAACGTCGCCCGGCTCTCCAACGACGACCTGCGCGACGCGGTCTACGACCTCAGCCGGATTCAGGAGATCACCAAGGCGCTGAACCTCGAGGTCGACCTCGACCGCCTGCTGAACCTGATCATCGACGCCGCGATCGACCTCGTCGGCGCCGAGCGCGGCTTCTTGCTGCTCACCGACGGGAGCAGCGACGGCGTGGCCTTCCGCGTGGCGCGCAACATGGAGCGCGGCGAGGTCGAGCGCCCCGACCGCAAGGTCTCGAACACGATCGCCCGCCGCGCCCTCGAGGGGAAGGAGCCCGTGTTCACGGCCAACGCGCAGACCGACGAGCGCTTCTCCGGCGCGCTGAGCGTGGCGGAGCAGCGGCTCAAGAGCGTGTGCTGCGTGCCCCTGCAGTCCCGCGGCGGCATGATCGGCGTGCTCTACCTCGACCACCGCTTCCGCGAGGGGCTGTTCGACGCCCGCGCCGCGGGCCTGCTCGCGAGCCTCGCCGACCAGGCCGCGATCGCGCTCACCAACGCCCAGCTCCTGCGCGAGAACCAGGAGCGCGCCGAGGCCCTCGCCGCCGAGCGCGAGCGCCTGCGCTCCCAGGTCGAGAGCCAGTCGATCGAGCTCGCCGGGGTGCGCGAGCGGCTCAAGGAGAAGACTCGCGCCGAGGGGCGCCGCTACCAGTACGACCAGATCATTGGCGACGCCCCGGCCATGCAGCGCCTGTTCGGCCTGCTCGACAAGGTCGTGCAGAGCACGATCCCGGTGTTCATTCACGGCGAGAGCGGCTCGGGCAAGGAGCTGATCGCGCGCGCGATCCACTACAACAGCGATCGCCGAGACGGCCCCTTCGTCTCGGAGAACTTCGCCGCGATCGTCGACGAGCTGCTCGAGAGCGAGCTCTTCGGCCACGTGAAGGGCTCCTTCACCGGCGCCACCAACGACAAGCAGGGGATCTTCGAGCGCGCCAACGGCGGCACGATCTTCCTCGACGAGGTCGGCGACCTCTCCGAGCAAATGCAGAAGGAGCTGCTGCGCGTGCTCGAGGAGCGCGTCGTGCGCCGGGTGGGCGGCTCGGAGACGATCCCCGTCGACGTGCGCGTGGTCTCGGCGACCCACCGCGACCTGCGCGCCATGGTCGCCGAGGGCAGCTTCCGCCAGGACCTCTACTACCGCCTGCACGTGTTCGCCCTCGAGCTCCCGCCCCTGCGCGAGCGCAAGGACGACATTCCCCTGCTGGTCGACAAGTTCACCGCCGACTACGCCAACGAGCACCGCACCCGCGCCAAGCGCTTCGAGCCCGACGCGCTGCGCAAGCTCTTCGGCTACACCTGGCCGGGCAACGTGCGCGAGCTGCGCAACCTGGTCAACCGCACGCTCCTGCTCTGCAAGGGCGACACCGTGACCGCCGAGGAGGTCGTGTTCGACCAGGAGGTCCAGCAGGTCCACGGCCTCGACGACCTCAGCCGCATGCACTGGGCCGACGCCAAGGAGGCCTTCGCCAAGCGCTTCCTGGTCGACGTGCTGACTCGCTTCGGCGGCAACGTCTCCCTCGCCGCGCGGGAGTCGGGCATGCTCCGCCAGGCCTTCCAGCGCCTGCTCAAGCGCCACGAGATCGACGCGAGCGAATACCGCGGCACCGAGCGCCTGGAGCGCCTGGTCGAGCCCGAGGACGACGACCAGGAGACCTAGCCAACTCGGTCTCGGTCTCGGTCTCGGTCTCGGCCTCGGACCGGGAGCTCCGCACCGACTGGGGCGCACGGCGCGGGCACCGGCTCCGCGGGAGGCGGGGGAGCTGCTGCTCGGCGGCTTCGCTCGGTCGTTCCTACTGACCGGCGAGCGAGACCACGCCGTAGACCTGGAACGACGCTCGCTGCAGATGCCTCCCAACAGCTCCCCCGCCCCCCGCTCCGCCTGGGTCTTGTCATTCCTCTATAAAAGGGGAAGGAGCGAACGACGGCCCTGGAGCGCGTCGTCCCTGCGGACACGCGTGCTGCGAACTCAGGCACTCCGACCGCAGGACCGACGCGCTCGCGGACCTTCCGTGTCCGCTCGCCATGGCCCTCTCCACCCGTCACCCCGCGAAGGCCACTCGCCCGCACGGCTCACGCGGCTCGCTTCGCGGGGGCCTCGGTCTCGGCTTCGGCGTCGGCGTCGGCGTCGGTCTCGGTGTTCGGACTCGGTCTCGGTCTCGGTCTCGGTCTCGGCCTCGGACTCGGTGTCGGCCTCGGTCTCGGTCTCGGTGTTGTCCGAAATGCCCTGTAGGGGCCGAGCTTGCCTCGGCCCGGACGTTCGCGCCACGCGTCGCCCTGCCTCC
>JAGQRJ010000743.1 GCA_020425635.1 Planctomycetota bacterium
GCCGCCGCGAGCGAGGCGCAAGCGACAGTGTGTACCCGGCCGCAGGCCGGGTCTCACTGTCTTAAGCAACACTGCTGGCCGCACTTCGAATCCACGAGCGGAGCGAGTGGTGAGGAGTGCGGGCTAGGCCGAGCGTGAGCTCGGGAGCAGCCCCTGGTGCTGCCGCACGTAGGCCGTCACCAGGGCTTCGATCACCTGCCGCTGCTTGGTGCCCTGCAGCGCGCAGAGCACGCGCAGGTCGTCGGCGAGCTCGACCGGGAGGTCGAAGCTGCACTTGCGGCGCGCGCCCGAGAGCGCCCGCTGGGGGGCCTGCGCGCCTTGCGCCTCCGTCCGCGGCGGCGGGACGCTCGCCCGCAGGCGCTCGAGGACCGTAGGCTGCTTCACGCGGTCCGCCCTTCGGCGAGCTCGCGGATCAGGAACGAGCGCACGAGCTGGGCGAGCACCTCGCGCGAGCTCGCCCCCCGCGCGCGGCAGGAGCTCTCGAAGCGGCGGGCGAGCCCCGCCGGGAGCGGCAAGGGCAAGGGCGCGTCGGCGGCGAAGGGATCCCAGTCTGCGAGGGCGGGCTTGAGGGCGACGGGGGCGCTCGGGCGCCAGGTGGGGGTCGGTGCGACCCAGGTGCAGGCGTCGTTCACGCTGCTTGTCCTTCCTGCTGGGGCTGCGCGGGCTCCCTGCCCGCGGCGGGGTGAATCGTCAACTCGAGGCGCTCGATCACCTCGTCCACCAGCGCGACGACCTCGTCGTCGGCCTGGCGGCGGCTGTTCCGCGGCAGCGCTCCGAGCCCGGCTTCGCCCATGCGGGTGTAGGCCGAGCGCTGGAGCAGCCAGCGCTGCGAGACCGGCCACTGCAAGTGGCTGAGGGTCGCGAGCAGCTCCTTGGTCATGGGCTCGCGCAGACAGAGCTTGTTCGGCACGAGCAGCGCGCGCGGTGGGCCGCCGCGCAGGTCCTGGGCCTGGCGCACCCGGCTGAGGGTCGCGGGCAAGGTGCGCAAGTCGAAGGCGGAAGGCACCACCGGAATGATCACCGCGTCGCACACCGCGAGCGCGGCGTCGAAGCGCTCGTTGATCCCCGAGGGCAGGTCGAGCAGGGTCAAGCCCGGGCGCTGCGCCAAGGTCGGGAAGGTCCCCGGCCCGACCTCCATCGCTTGCGGGATCCTCCCGCCCGACGCCTCGGCGACCGCCGCCAGCGACGCCTGGGGATCTCCGTCGGCGAGCTCGAGCGGCGCCCCGAGCTGGGCCAGGCGCTCGCCGATCAACGCGGCGAGCGTGGTCTTCCCCGCTCCACCCTTCTCCGACAGGAACGCGACCAGCATCCCAGCCTCCTTGCCCGAACTCTTCGGCGGCCCCCGCCGCTGACTGAAGCCCGATCTGCAGGGAAGCAGGGAAGCTGGGAAGCTGGGCACCCAGCTCCCTGGGAAACCAGCTCCCTGGGAAACCAGCTCCCTGGGAAACCAGCTGCTCCCTGGATCGGCTCAACGCTCGGCGCTCGGCTCCTGCCACACGGCGCCGTCTTCCAGGCGCGCTGCGGTCAGGGCGTTGCCCCACACGCAGCCCGAGTCGAGGGCCAGCAAACCCGGACGCTGGACCAGCCCCTGGGCGGCCCAGTGCCCGCACACGAGGGTCAGCTGCGGATCGAGCGCGCGCGCCGCGTGCCAGGCGACGAGCCCGGCGGGCGCCGCCTCGGGCGGCCCCGCGTAAGCGAGGGCCATCTCACCGGCGAGGGTGCAGGTGCGCAGCAAGGTCAGCGCGGAGAGCGTCTCGCACACGCGCTCGAGCTCGACCTCTCCCGGTCGTCGCTTGCCCTTGCTTGCGAAGGCGGCGAGGAGCTGGCCAAGGCGCGGCCCTCGCAACCACGCCTCGGCCTCGCGCGCGCGGGCTTCGGCCTGCTCCAGGCTCCAGCTCGGCGGGAGCCCCGCGTGGAACATCACCCAAGCGCCCTCGCGCAGGAGCAGCGGCTGCTGCCGCAGCCACTCCAGGAGCGCGTCCCTGTCTGGCGCGGCGAGCACCCCCTCGACCGTGTCCCGCCCCTTGGGCTTGCGCACACCGGCGGCGATCGCGAGCAGGTGCAAGTCGTGGTTGCCCAGCACCACCCGCGCTCCGTCGCCCAACCCGCGCACGTAGCGCAGCACGGACAGCGAGTCAGGACCGCGGTTGACCAGGTCGCCCGCAAACCACAGCCGGTCTTGCGCGGGGTCGAAGCCGACCCGCGCCACCAGCCTCTGCAGGGTGCGCCAGCAGCCCTGAACGTCTCCGATCGCGTAGGTCGCCATGGCCAGGGAAACACGATACCCTCAGCGCGTGAAAACGCCCCCTGCGCAGACCATGCCCCTCGTCGCCGCCGTCGACCTCGGGTCGAACAGCTTCCACATGGTGATCGCGCGAGTTCGCGGCA
>JAGQRJ010000744.1 GCA_020425635.1 Planctomycetota bacterium
CGCGGCGAGCGCGCGCTCGAGGCCCGCGGCGAGCCCGGCCGTGATCCGGGGGCCGACCGCGCGCCGCTCCACGCGGCCCGCCAGGGTCCGCAGGTTGACCGCCGAGAGGCTGGCGTAGGAGGGCACGCAACGCTGCGGGTCGCGGTGCGTCCACACCACCCCCGCGTCGGGGAAGGCCTCGAGCAGCGCCTCGAGCTGCCACAGGTGCTCGGGGCACTTGAGCACCAGAGGCTGCTCGGGTCGCGCGTGCTCGATCACCCGCAGCTGCAGCGCGAGCTCGGCGTAGGCCGGGCGCGCGTCGGCCTCGTCGAGCCAGCGGGCGTAGCGCGGGAGCGCGAAGTGCAGTGCGTAGCTCACCACCCGCAGCGAATTGGCGAGCAGCGTCCAGCACTCCTCGGGGCCGTCGAGGCGCACGGGGTGGATCGCCTGGAGCTCCGGGGCCACCCGACGCGAGAGCCACAGCGCGCGCCGCGCCGCGGCGCGGCGGCCGGGGCCGGGGACCGGGCGCAGCAGCTCCCAGAACGCGGGCGCGCGCCGCCCTGGCCCCTGGGCGAGGAGCCCGTGGAGGAAGGTCGTGCCGCTGCGGTGCAGCCCGACCACGACCAGCGGGCGCGGCAGGGGCCGCGCGCGGACCTCGGGGTGCGCGGCCAGGAACGCCGTCCAGCGCAGGCGGTTCTCGAGGGCGTGGGTCAGGGCCTCGAACACGGCCACCCGGCCGAGGGCGCTCAGGGGGTGCTCGGCGAAGTCGGCGAGCAGCGCCTGCAGCGGGGTGCGCACGGGGCCGAGGTCGAGCTCGTGGAGCCCGCTGCGCCTGCGCGCGACCCGCAGCAGCGCGGCTTCGCTGAGCTCTGGCCCTCGGCGGAGTGCGGCTGCGCGGTCGACGGCGCGCAGCCAGAGGGGGTAGCGCTCGCGCGCGAGGGTGGCGTCGCTCACCCGTCGCTCAGCGAGAGCGGCTCGACCGCGCGTCCGTCGAACCAGCGGCGAAAGGTCCGGTGCACGTAGGCCGGCGGCCCGCCCACCCCGGTGGTGGCGAAGCGGATCATGGTCGCGGTGTGCCGGCCGAT
This sequence comes from Planctomycetota bacterium, assembly GCA_020425635.1. Lineage (GTDB taxonomy): Bacteria > Planctomycetota > J058 > J058 > J058 > JAGQRJ01. The sequence goes on from JAGQRJ010000744.1 coordinate 1,065, forward strand.
CCCCACCAGGGCGAACTCGGCGTAGCCGGCCTCGAGGGCCCCGCGCAGCCAGCGCGCGCTGAGCGCCGCGCCGAGCCCCTGGCGGCGGTAGCCCTCGGCCACCGCGAGCACGTCCGAGCGCGTCAGGGCGAACCCGTCCTCGGTGGCCGTCGTCGGGTCGGGCGCGAACACGAGGATCCCCACCGGGGCCTCGCCGTCGAAGACGACCCAGGCGCGGGGGCGGAGGGCCGTGGGGGTCCCGCGCAGCAGGGCCTCGACGTCGGCCCGGGAGAGCGTGCGCACGCGCCCCGCCGCAGGGAAGGCCGCCCCGTAGAGCGCGCAGAAGGTGTCCGCCAGCCGGGGCAGGTCGTCGGCGAGCAGCTCCAGCCGCAGCCCGCGGGCCTCGACCTGCTCGGCCCAGCCCTCGAGCCAGGCGAAGGGCACCGGGGCCAGGGGGCTGCGGTAGGTGTGCGACTCCATGCGCGCCGCGTAGCCGGCCGCCTCGAGCTGAGCCGCGTAGTAGGGCTGGCCGTAGGGCTCGAGGTAGAGCGCGGGGCCCGCGCCCTGGACCCGCAGCCCCCAGAAGCGGTCGCGCTCGCCGAAGTTGATCGGCGCGTCGGCCCCCGCGAAGCCCTGCTCTCGGAGCCAGGCCTCCGCCGCAGCGAGGAGGGTCTGCGCGGCGTCGGCGTCGTCCACGCACTCGTAGAACCCGATCCCCCCGACCGCCTCGGGCCCGGGAGCGCGCCCGAAGGCGGCGACGCGCCCCGCCGGCGCGCCGTCCGCCGCCGAGAGCAGCCAGCGCGCGGCGGCGCCGTCGGCGAAGCACGGGTTGCGGGCGGGGTCGAACACCGCGCGCTCTTCGGCCTCGCGCGCGCGCCAGTCGGGGTCTCCGCGGTAGAGCGCGCCGGGCAGCGCGAACCACGCGTCCGCGCCCGCGTCGTCGGCCACCGGGGTCAGCGTCCAGCTCATGGGGAGACCTTACCAACCCCGCGCCGCGTCCCGGTTCACCCTCCCCCTGCGGGCCGTCTCGTCTCGCGGCGACCGATTTCGCCGGGCAAGCGTCCGGGGGAGGTTTCACGAATCCGCCAGGAGCGCCGGAAGGCCTTTGCGACGAAAGGGCTTAGCGCTTGGCCGGGGGCTTGCACACGCGCGGGGGAGCCCATGAACGAACCGAATCCCGCCGACGATCCTTCCTCCAGAGCCTCGCGGGGCTGGCGCGAGGCGACCCTGGCCTGGGGGTGGACCGCGGTCGGGCGCCGCCCCGGCCTGGCGCTGCTGGCGCTCGGGCTGCTGACCGCCCTGGGCCTCGGGCTCTGGGGGCGCAACCTGCGCGTGGACTTCTCGGTCGAGCAGGCCTTCCCCGAGCGCGACGCCACCCGGGCGACCTACGAGCGATACCGCGAGGCGTTCCCCGGCGGGGATCGACGGGCGCTGGTGTTGGTCGAGGCGGACGACGTGTTCTCGCCCAGCGGCCTGCGGCGGCTCGACGCGCTCGAGGGAGCGCTGGGCCGGGTCGAGGGCGTCGAGCGCGTCGAGGGGCCGACCAGCTCGTCCGAGCTGCGGGTCGTGCAAGCCCAGGGGGAGTCGGCGCTCGAGGTCCGGCCGCTCTTCGTCCCCGGGCTCGACGCCGCAGGAGCGCGCGCCCAGCGCCGGACCGCGACCGAGGACCCGCTCTACCGCTGGCGCCTGGCCCGCCCCGACGGGCGGGCGGCGACCCTGCACCTGACCCTCTACGCCGAGGCCCTCGCCACCGACGCCCAGCGCTCGGCCCTGGTCGCGCGCCTGCGGGCGGTGCTCGCGGAGCACCGCGCCGCGGGGCAGCGGCTGGCCCTCGGCGGGTTCCCCGTCACCCGCACCCACGCCTCGGCGGTCTTGCGGAAGGACGCGCTGACCCTCCTGCCCCTCGCGATCGGGCTGGCCCTGCTCGTGCTCGGCTGGAGCACGCGCTGCGTGACCAGCACCGCGGCGGCCCTCGTGACCGCGCTCGCGGCGCTGTGCTGGACCGTGCTCGTGACCTGCGTCTTGGGCTGGCCCCTGCTCATGCTCAGCGTGGCGACCCCGGTGGTGGTCTTGATCGTCTCGCTCTCCGACAGCGTGCACGTGATCGGGCACGCGCAGCACGCGCTGCGGCGGGGCCTGTCCCAGGCCGAGTGCGTGCGCGAGGCCTGGGCCGACAGCGCCGGGCCGTGCTTGATCACCGAGGTCGTGATCGCGTTCGGGTTCCTCAGCCTCTGCGTGCAAGACGTGGCCATGATCTCGCGCCTCGGGGCGCTGACCGCGGCCGGGGCGCTCTGCGCCTGGCTCGCCAACGTGACCGTGCTCCCGGCGCTGCTGCGGCTCGCCCCCATGCGCGCCGCGCCCAAGGCGGGCGGAGGCCGGGCGCTGAGCCGCGGGGTCCTGTGGCTCGAGCTCCTCGGTCGGCGGCACCCGCGGCGGGTGGCGCTGGGGGCCGGGCTCGTGCTCTCCGTCATGCTCCTCGGCGCGCTGCGGGTGCGCTCGGAGACCTACGCCCACCAGGCCTTGGACTCGAGCTTGCCCCGGGTGAGCGAGGCGCTGCGGGTCGCCTCGGGGCAGGGCGGGAGCGTGCCGCTCGTGGTGTGGATCGAGCCGCCGGCCGCCCAGGTCGCGGCCGACGCCATGCTCGAGCCCACCGCGCTGGCCCTCGTCGATCGCGTGGCCGGGCTCGTCGAGGCGACCTTGCACCCGAACCAGGTGCACAGCCCCACGCGGATCCTGCGCCGCGTGCACGAGGCCTTCGCCGACGCGGGCGGGCTCCCCCCCAACGCCGAGGCCGCCGCGCAAGAGCTGCTCCTCGTGCCCAGCGAGCAGCTCGAGGGGCTCTTCGACCGCGAGCGCTCGAGCGCGACGGTCGCGGCGGTGCTGCCCGACACCGGGGTGCGGGCCGCCCGGCCCGCGATCGCCTCCCTCGAGCGCGCGCTCGAGCTCGAGGCGCAGCGCACCGGCTACCGGATCTCGCTGACCGGCACCGAGGTCTTGCTGCAGCGGATTCACAGTCAGCTCGTCGAGGGCCTCGCGCTCTCGCTGCTGCTCGCGGCCCTCGTCTCGGCCGTCGTGTTTCGCCTGGCGCTGGGCTCGTGGCGCCTCGGCCTGGTGGCGCTCGCCCTCAACGTCTTGCCCCTGGCCGCGACCCTGGGGATCATGGGCTGGGCGGGGATCGCCCTGGATCCGGCCACGGTGGTCGTGTTCTCGATCACGCTGGTGATTGCCGATGACGACACGATTCAGTTCTGCACGCGCTACCGCCGCACCCTCGCGCTGCCGGGCATGCACCCCGACCGCGCCTTGCGCCGGACGGTGCTCCGCTGCGGGCCGGCCATGGTGCTCACCGCGGCCTGCGTCGGGGTCGGCTTCGCCTTGCTCGGGGTCTCGCACGTGATCCCCCTGCAGCGCCTGGGCCTGCTCGCCGGAACCTCGCTCGCGGTGGCCGCGGCCTGCGACCTCCTGCTCGGCCCCCCGCTCCTGCGCTGGGTCGCGCGGTGGAGGTGAGCGCAGCGGTGAGCTCGCCGCCGGCGGGCGTCGCGCCCGCCGCTCCCCAGGCCTTCTCCGAGGACCTCCGGCGCCGGGTCGCAGCCTACGCCGCGCCCTACGGGGGCGAGCTGCGCGGCGGTGCCGCCTACCTGCTCAAGAGCGCGCTCTTGCTCCTCGCGTTCCTCGTCGCGGGCGCGCTCGTGCTCAGCGGACGCTTCTCGGGCTGGGCGACCCTCGGGCTCGCGGGGCTGTGGGGGGTGGCCTCGGCCTTGGTCGCGTTCAACGTGCCCCACGACGCCCTGCACGGCGCGGCCTCGACCCGCCCCGGGGTGAACCGGGCGCTGAGCTGGGCCTTCGACCTGATCGGCATGCACGCGACCACCTGGTGGATCAAGCACAACCTCGCGCACCACGGCTACGCGAACCAGGAGGGGCTCGACCCGGACCTCGACGCGGGGCCGCTGTTGCGCCTGGCGCCGGGCCAGCGGCGCTACTGGTTCCACCGCTACCAGCTGCTCTACGCGCCGCTGGTCTACGCGAGCCTGAGCCTGTTCATGGTGTTCGCCCTCGACCTGCGCGTGCTCGGGCCCAAGGCCTTCGCGGCGCGCTACGGGGTCGACGTCGGCTGGCGCCAGCGCCTGGCCTGCGCGCTGAGCAAGGCGCTCTACCTCGGCTACGCCCTCGCGCTCCCGCTGTGGCTCTTGCCCTTCGAGCCCTGGAGGATCGTGGCCGGGTTCGTGGGCGTGCACGCCGTGATCGGGCTCGCCTCCGCCGCGGTCCTGCTCCCGGCGCACCTCGTCGAGGGCACCGCGTTCCCGACGCCCGAGGAGGCGCGCGCCGATCCGTGGAGGACCCAGCTCGCGGTGACCTGGGACTTCGCCCCCGAGAGCCGGCTCGCGAACTTCTTCCTCGGGGGCTTCAACACCAACGCCTTCCACCACCTGTTCCCGCGGGTGTGCCACCTGCACTACCGCCCGCTGACGCGGATCCTGCGCGAGACCGCCGCCGAGCACGGCGTGCCCTACCACGCGCTCTCGCTGCCGGCCGCGGTCGCGGCGCACGCGCGCTTCCTCGTGGCCATGGGCCGCCCGCCGGAGCCGGCGTGAGCCCGGTCGCCCCCGCCCTCGCCACCCTCCCCGACCTGCTCGACCTCGCGGCGAGCGGCGAGAAGGGGGTGACCCTGCTCCAGGCCGACGGCGAGGTCGCGGTGACCCTCAGCTACCGCGCCCTGCGCGAGGGCGCGCGGCGGGTGGCCGGCGGCCTCGACGCCGCCGGGGTCCCGCGGGGCGCCACGGTGCTCCTGCAGCTCGCCAGCCCCGAGCGCTTCGTGCTCGGGTTCTGGGGCTGCCTGCTCGGGGGCCGGGTCCCCGCGCCCTTGACCGCATGCCAGAACGCGGAGCACCTGCGCAAGCTCGAGGGGGTCCTCGCCGGGCAGCGCGATCCCTGGGTCGTCGTGGGGGGAGAGGTCGAGGACTGCCTCGCCGGGCTCGGCAGCGACCTCGCCCAGCGACCCCGGACCCTGCGGCTGGCCGCGTTGACTCGCAGCGACCCCTGCGTCTCGGCCCCGCCCGCGGACCCCCAGGCGCTGGCCCTCGTGCAGTACTCGTCGGGCTCGACCGGGAGCCCGCGGGGCGTCGAGCTGACCCACGCCAATGTGCTGGCCAACCTGGAGGGGATCGCGCGCGCCGCCGAGCTGGGTCCGGGGGACGTCTCCCTGAGTTGGGTTCCGCTGACCCACGACATGGGCCTGGTGGGCTTCCACCTGACGCCGCTCTTCCTCGGGATCGATCAGCTCCTGCTGCGCCCGCGCGACTTCCTCCTGCGCCCGGCCGGCTGGCTGCACGCCGCCGCCCGCCACCGCGCGACCCTGCTCGGTGCCCCCTCCTTCGCGCTCCAGCTCTGCCTCCCGCGGCTCAAGCCGCGGGAGCTCGCGGGGCTCGACCTCGGGCGCGTGCGGCGAGTGTTCGTGGGCGCCGACCAGGTCGACCCCGAGGTGTGCGCGCGCTTCGGCGCGCGCCTCGCCCCCGCGAGCCTCGCCCCCGAGGCGCTCTACCCGGTCTATGGCCTGGCCGAGGCGACCCTGGGCGCGTGCTTCCCCTTGCCCGGGAGCCCCATGCGCGACGTCGCGGTGGATCCGCGGAGCTTGAGCCTGGGGGCGCGGGTGCGGCCCGCGGTCGAGGGTCACCGGCTGCGGCTGGTGCTCTTGGGCCGCCCGGTCCCGGGGGTCGAGCTGCGGCTGCAGGTCGAGGGCGTCCCGGCCGCGCCCGGGTGCGTGGGCGAGGTCGAGCTGCGCGGCGCGTGTGTGACCCGCGCCTACCGCGGCGCCGCGGATCCCGCCGCGTTCACCGCCGACGGCTGGCTGCGCACGGGCGACCTGGGCTTCCTCCACGACGGGCAGCTGGTGATCGCGGGGCGGTCCAAGGACGTGGTGTGCGCGGGGGGCGAGACCCACCACCTGCACGACCTGGAGCGCCTCGTGCGCGAGCACGGCGGCGGCGAGGTCATGCTCACGGCGCCCTCGCCCCACGCCGACGCCGGCCTGGTCGCGTTCTTGATCCACCGCGGGCCCTTCGAGGCGCTCCCCGCGCGGGCGCGCCGGGTGCGCGCGATCCTGCGCCGGCTGCGCGGGCTCGCGACCCAGGTCGTGCTCCCGCTGCGCAGCCTCCCGCGCACGACCAGCGGCAAGCTGCGGCGCGGGCCGTTCGCCCAGCGCTACCTGCGGGGCGCCTTCGCCGAGCTCGAGGCCAGCCTGCCGCGGCCGACGCCGGTCGGCTCGACCCTCGAGCGCGTGCTCGCGCTGCTCGGGGAGCTCAGCGTCGACGAGCCCGAGCCCGACCGCGCGTTCCTCGACGCGGGGGTCGAGAGCCGGGCCCTGGCCGAGCTCGCGCTGGAGCTCGAGCGTCCCGGGCGCCCGCTGGGCCCCGGGGTGCTCCTCGCCGCGCCCACCCCGCGCGCGCTGGCGCGCTACCTCGACACCGGCGAGCTGCCCGCGGCGCCTCCCGAG
>JAGQRJ010000745.1 GCA_020425635.1 Planctomycetota bacterium
GGAGCTTCGCTCCGAGGGCGAGGGGGCCTCGGAGAGGCCCCCTGGAAGAATCGAATACGGACTGAGGCCGAAAGGCCTCAGTCCGTATTGCTGATTGGGGCTTCGTCGGAGAGGCGGTAGACCGTGTTGCGACCCTGGCCCTCGTTGCGGATCAGGTTCTTGTCGAGCAGGTCCTTGAGGTCGCGCCAGCCGGTGGGCACCGACACGTTGACGAGCTGGACGTATTCGCGGTTGGTCGCCACACCGTTGGCCTTGAGGTAGTCGAGCAGCGCGACCTGGCGACGGTTGAGCACGAAGCCGTGGTATTCGACCTTGCCCGCGGAGTGACCCCCCGACGAGCCCTGGATCCGGCGCCCGCCCGAGCCCTTGAGGTCTTCGATCCCGAGGTGCTGGGGCTCGATCTGCCCCGCCCCGGCGAGGAGCACCGCGCGCTCGAGGGAGTGGCGCAGCTCGCGAATGTTGCCCGGCCAGTCGTGGCGCAAGAGCTGCTCCATGGCCTGGGGCGAAATGTCCGAGGGCAGGCGGTTTTGCTCCTTGAGGAAGGCCTCGACCAGCGCGGGGAGGTCCTCCTTGCGGTGGCGCAGGGGCGGGACCTCGACCCGGATCACGTTGATCCGGAAGTAGAGGTCCTGGCGGAAGCGACCGCGCCGGATCAGCTCGGCCAGCGGCTCGCGCGTGGCGCACACGATCCGGCAGTCGACCACCCGCGACGCGGGGGAGCCGATCGGGCGCACCTCGCCGGTCTCGAGGGTCCGCAGCAAGAGCGCCTGCATGCGCTCGGGCATGTCCGAGACCTCGTCGAGGAAGAGCGTGCCGCCCTCGGCGCGCTCGAAGGCGCCGCGACGGGCCTCGGTGGCCCCGGTGAACGCGCCCTTCTCGTGGCCGAAGAGCTCGGCCTCGAGCAAGCCCTCGGGCAGCGCGCCGCAGGACTCGACCACGAAGGGGAACTCGCGCCGCTGGCTGCTGCGGTGGATCGCGCGCGCGACGAGCTCCTTGCCGGTGCCCGTCTCGCCCTCGATCAGCACCGGGGCGTCGTGGTTGCGCAGCTTCTCGATCATGCGGAACACCTGCCGCATGCTGCGCGCCTTGCCGATCAGGCCGAACATTTGCCCGGTGCGCTCTTCCAGGGCGCGGCGGATCTCGTTGTAGGCCTCGGCCAGGCGTTGGTAGCGCGTGCTGCGCTCGAAGGCGAGGGCCACGTGGTTGGCGAGCGCCTCGAGCAGCACCCGCTCGCGGTCGCCGAAGGCACCCGAGCGCGAGCGCGACTCGACGTAGAGCGCGCCGAGGGCGGGCCCCGAGCGCACGCGCAGCGGGAGGCAGGCCACCGAGCGCAGGCCGCGGTCGGCGACGCTCTTGATATCGGCCAGGCGCACGTCACCCACGGCGTTGTCGCTGAGCATGGGCGCGCCCTTGCTCACGGTGTCGCGCACGATGTTCCGCGAGACCTCGTCGTCGGGCTTCTCGATCCTCCGCCCGCTCGAGTCGCGGGCGACGCGCACCTCGACCCGCGGCGCCTCGCCGCGCACGGGGCGGCAGAGGACCACGTAGCCCCGCTCCGCCCCCGACCACTGGATCGCGCGGTCGAGCAGGAGCTCGAGCAAGGGCTCCGGCGCGAGCGCGGAGTTGAGCGCGCCGGTCAAGGAGACGAGCTTCAGCAGGTCCTTGCGCTCGAGCAGCCCCGCGGTGCGCTTGAGCTCGGCCTCGTCGTCGTGGTCGACGAGGACGTCGGCGCGGCTGACCGTGAGGTCCGAGGCCGCCGAGCCCTCTTCGCTCTTGTAGGGCCGCACCCGGCCCACGCCGTCCCAGCCCGCCTGCCGGGCGCGCTCGTAGGCCTCGTCGGCTTCGCCGACCCGGCCGTCCTTCTCGTACGCGCGGGCCATGGCGTGGTGCAGGCGCCAGTTCGGCGGGTCGTCGCCCTTTTGCTCGAGGCCGGCGCGGAAGGCGCCGCGGGCGCCCTTCCAGTCGTGCATGCCGTAGAGGACCTTGCCGCGCGAGGCGAGGGCGCGGCGGCGCCCGGCGGAGTCGCGGGCCGCGCTGAACTGGTCGGTGGCCTCTTCGAGCACGCGCAGCGCGCCTTCGAGGCTCCCCAGCCGGCGCATGGCCCGGCCCAGATCGAGGAGCGCCTCGCCCAGCTCGGCGGGCTTGTTGGCGGTCTGGAGCAGCTTGCTGGCCTCCTCCAGGGCCGCGACCGCGGCGGTGTTCTCACCGCTGTCGAGGTTTACGCGCCCGAGGGCCACCAGCAAGCGCCCGCGCTCCTCGCCCTGGGCCTCGGCCAGCGCCTGCTGCACCAGGGAGCGCGCCCCGGCCATGTCCCCGGAGCGACGCAGGGCGTCTGCCTGCTGGTGAAGAGGAAGGTCGTCGTCGCTCACGGGCGGTCCTGGCTCGGCTTAAGGCTCGGAATAGCTCCAGTATAGGAAGGCTGGAGCTTGCACGTCCACCCACGGAGTGCCACGCTACAGGGTAGCGAATCCCAAGGACGTGTCCTGGAGGCAGTCAATGGCGCCGAACGAATCCCAGCCCAGCCAGACCATCCCCAGCGCCGCGCGCGTCGAGCGCAAGCTGGAGGACACCCTCATGGCAGAGATCGTCGAGGCGACCCTCGGGGCCGATGCCCAGCGGGTGTTGTACCTGGAGGTCCAAGGCGGGGGCGAGTAGCCGCACCCACCTGAGCGCGCCCGCTCGAGAGCGAAGGCGTCGCTGCGTCCCGGACCGAGACCGAGATCGGTCGCCACCCGGCAAATGAGGCCCAGTCCCCGTGCGAATCGTCGGCCTCGAGACCGAATACGCCCTCGGGTTCTCCTGCGACGACCCCCGCGCGCCCGCGCCGGCGGCCTACGAGATCTTCTCCGCCCTGGTGCGCACCCTCCGCGGCCGGCACGCGTCCTCCAGCGCCCTCTACTACAAAGGGGGGCGCTTCTTCCAAAACGGCAGCTTGCTGCACTTCGAGATCGGGAGCCTCGACAACCCGCAGAGCGGGCTGCTGGAGTGGGCGACCCCGGAGTGTCTGGGGCCGCTCGAGGCCACCGTCTACGCCAAGGCCCAAGAGCGAGCGCTGCTGAGGGCGATCCCCGACGCCGAGCGGGACCTCCGCGCCCGGGGCTACTCGGGCCGAATCTTCGTGCTCAAGAACAACGCCGACCGCTTCGGCAACGCCTACGGCTGCCACGAGAGCTACGACGTCGAGGAGCGCCCGCCGCGAGCCTGGGCGCGCTTCGCCACCTGGATCCTGCACCCCTTGGCGCTGCTCGCGATCGCCCTGGTGGGGATCGTCCTCGCGCTGCCCCTGGTGGGGGTGCTCCTCAGCCTGCTCTGCCTGCAGCTCAGCAGCGCCGTGCTCGCGCGGATCCCCGGCGCGCGGCGCATGGCCCAGGGCCTGACGGGCCTGGTCCAGCGCGCCGCGGAGTTCCTGATCGAGGTCAGCGACACCCCGGGGTCGGGGATCGTGGGCCGGGTCCTGCTCCTGTTCCTGCGGATCGGCGGGGGGATCTTCAGCTTCACCGCGCGCTGGGTGCTCTTCACCGGGCACCTGCCCGCGCTGGTCCCGTTCTTGGTGACGCGCCCGCTGTTCACGGGGGCCGGCTTCCTCGACCCGAGCGGGGTCTACAAGCTGACCCAGCGCGCCGACGTGATCGACCGCTCGTTCTCGGCCTTCCTCGGCCCCCGGCGGCCGCTGATCGACGCCAAGGAGTACCTCTGCCGCCGGCCGTTCTCCTACCGCAGCGCGCACAAGCGCCTGCACCTGCTCGCGGGCGACGCCAACCGTAGCGAATACGCCGAGCTGCTCAAGCTCGCGAGCACCGCCTGCGTCCTCGACGCGATCGAGGGCGGAGCCCTCGACCTGGTCGCCAAGCGGATCCGCTTCAAGGGCGGACCGATCGCGGCCTTCGCCCGGGTCGCCCGCGACCTGACCCTCAACGCCGAGGTCGCGCGCGACCGCGTGACCGGCGAACGCCTGAGCGCGCTCGACGTGCAGCGCCGCTACCTCGAGGCCGTGTGGGAGTTCTACCGCGAACGCGGCGCGGTGGCCCCCGAGCTCAAGGACGCCCTCGCCCGCTGGTCCTTCGTGCTCGACTCGCTGCGCGACGGCCCGCACACCCTCGACGCCGAGCTCGACTGGGTGATCAAGCTCAAGCTACTGACCGCCACGCTCCAGGCGGCGCTGCCCGAGGTCGAGGACCCCTGGACGGTGCTCGCCGCCTGGGGGCCGCTCAACGCGGCGATCGAGCGCCGCTGCCCAGGCCTGACCTTCCCCCCCGACGCCGACGGCGAGCGCGTGCTCGAGGTCCTGCGCGCCGAGCTGGGCTGGTCTGCCAACCGGCTGCTGCGCCGGATCGAGCGCCGCGGCCTCGCCTGGGGAGACCTCCCGGCGGTGCGCGTGGCCTACCTGCGGCTCAAGGTCGTCGACCTCAAATACCACGAGCTGAGCTCGGGCCGAGGCTTCTACGACACGCTCTTCGAGCACGGACGGATCGCGCGCGTGCTGAACCCCGAGACCGTCGCCCGGGCCTGCCTCGAGCCGCCGAGCCGCACCCGCGCCACGATCCGCGGCGCGCTGGTCGGGCGCTTCGGAGACACGCGCCAGGTGCGGGTGGGCTGGGAGAAGGTCGTCCTCGGCGACGGGACCAACGGCCCCGAGCGGACCCTGCACCTCGACGACCCCTACCGCTACGAGCTCACCCACGGGGAGCAAGACCTTCTCGACGGATAGGCTGCAGATCGGGGTATGCTCACGGCGTGAGAATCACGAAGGTCTACACCAAGACGGGCGACGACGGAGAGACGGGCCTCGCGGGCGGTCAGCGGGTCCCCAAGGACGCGCTGCGCGTGGAGGCCTACGGGACCCTCGACGAGCTCAACGCGTGCCTGGGCGTGGCGCTGACCGCCGTCCACGACCCCGAGCTGCAGGGGGTCCTCCAGCGGATCCAGCACCAACTCTTCGACCTCGGGGGCGACCTCTGCGTGCTCGAGGAAGACAAGGTCCGCTTCGGCATGCAGCCCTTCCCCCCGGAGCCGGTGGTCTGGCTCGAGGGCCTGCTCGACCGGGCGACCGAGGAGCTCCCTCCCCTCGAGGAGTTCGTGCTCCCGGGCGGCGAGCCCGGCGCCGCGCACCTGCACGTCGCGCGCTGCGTGGCCCGGCGCGCCGAGCGCCGCACGATCCAGCTCGCGCGCGCGGAGACCGTCTCCCCCAACGTGATCCCCTACCTCAACCGGCTGAGCGACGCGCTGTTCGTGTTCGCGCGCCTGGTCAACCTGCGCGCCGGCCGCGGCGACGTGCTCTGGAAGAAGGCCCACAAGCGCGGCCAGGCCAAGCCCAGTGACTGAGTCGCCGCGCGCGCAAGACGGCGCCCTGATCCTCGGCCCCTGGTCGAAGGAGCTCGAGGCCCTGCTGCGCACGCGCTGGCCCTTCGCCGAGCCGCGGCAGCTCGGGCCGCGGTTCTGGCGAGTCGGCACCCGCGCCGCGCCGCCCGGCACCTGCCCCGGCTTCAACGACTGGAAGACGCTGCGCGAGCTGAGCGAGGCGTCGGAGGACGGGCTCGTGGTCGGCTTCTTCTGCGACGCCGAGCTCGAGGCCGAGGGCGTCCGGATCTTCGAGCGCGGGCGCGAGACCCTGAGGACCCGCGTCGAGTGGGCTCAGGCCACGACCCCCGACTCGGTCACCTGGCCGATCGCGCGGATCGGGCTCATGCTCGGCGTGCCCGTCGACGTGATCACCCAGGTCGAGCGCCCCCCGCGCCCTCCGCTGACCCTGGCCCTCGAGGCCCTGCACCGCGAGGAGCCGGTGGAGGACCCCGCGACGCGCCGGGCCGCCCTCGACGTGCTCGCCCACACCGTCGACCCCCACGCCGAGGCGATCCTGCTCCGCTTCCTCGCCGCCGAAGACTGGGTCGACCGCATGCACGCCGCGCGCAGCTTCGCGAGCGCGCGCCGCGAGTTCGGCGAGGGCGAGCGGCCGACCTTGCTGTCGCTCCTCGAAGACCCCGACGAGGGTGTGCGCGAGGCGGTGCTCGAGGGGCTACACGCGTTGATCAGCGGCGTCGAGTTCTCGGACGACGCGATCCACGCCCAGATCGACGCCGCGATCGAACGCGGCCTCGGCGACGACGACGAGGACGTCCAGGCGGCCGCGGCCCAGGCGCAAGAGCTGCGCAAGTCGCTCCTGGGGTAGCCCTCCCTCGCGGTCTCGGCGTCGGGTCTCGGTCTCGGGGAGAAGGCGTCGCGGGGGAGCGCGACCGCGGGCGGAGGCAAGCTCCGCCCCTACGGCTTGGTGGCCGTGAGGTTTTCAGGATCGGCGTCGGCCTCGGCGTGTTTTCAGGGGGCCTCTCCGAGGCCCCCTCGCCCTCGCAAGTGAATTGCTCGGGCTCACCCCCA
>JAGQRJ010000110.1 GCA_020425635.1 Planctomycetota bacterium
CGCAGCGCCGCCAGGTCGCGCGGACCGCCCCGCCCGCGCGCGAGCAGCCCGGTCAAGCGCTCCAGGTCGTACATGTCGGCGAGGGCGGCCTGCACGGCGTCGAGCGCCTTCGGCTGCGCGACCAGGGCGCCGACCGCGTCTTGCCGCGCCTGGATCGCGGGTACGTCCTTGAGCGGCCCCTGGAGCCACTCGCGCAGCAGGCGCCGTCCCATGGCGGTCCGGGTGCGGTCGATCGCCCCCAGGAGCGTGCCTTGAACCCCGGTGGCCTCGCGCAGCGGGCGGGTGATCTCGAGGCAGCGCGCGGTGGCTGGGTCGAGGCACACGTGCTGCTCTGGGCGCCAGAGCTGAATGCCAGGGCTCCCGCTGAGGGTCTCGAGGAAGCCCGGCTTCTTCTCGCCCACGTAGTGCAGGGCCGCGTTGGCCGCCGCGACGTAGGCGCCTTCGTCGTCGAGGCCCATGCCCACCAGGGTGGCGACCCCATAGCGCTCCTTGAGCGCGCCCAGGGCGCCCTGCGGGCGGAGCACGTAGTCGGGCACGCTCGCGAGCGGGCCGCGCGCGCGCAGCGAGCGCACCAGCTCCGCCTCGGGGCCGCCGTCGTCCTTCTCGGCTTGCCGCAGCAGCGCGTCGGCGACGATCACCTCGGCGGGCTCGATCCGCTCGAGCTCGGCCTCGACGCGCTCGCGCTCGACCTCGCACACCAGGAAGCGCCCGCTCGAGACCTCGAACCACGCCAGCCCGCAGCGCTTGGTGCGCGCCTTGGGCACGTAGAGCGCGAGCAGGAAGTTCGCGCGCTCGGCCGGCAGCAGGCTCTCGTCGGCGAGGGTCCCGGGGGTGATCACCTCGATCACCTCGCGGCGCACGATCCGCTTGCCCTTGGCGAGGGCCGGGTCCTCGACCTGCTCGGCGATCGCCACGCTCAACCCTGCGGCGATCAGGCGCGGCAGGTAGCGATCGAGGGCGTGGTGCGGGAAGCCCGCCATGGCGTAGGCGTTGGGGCCTGGAGAGCGCCGCGTCTGCACGATCCCCAGGACCTGGGCCGTGGTCCGCGCGTCCTCGTAGAACATTTCGTAGAAGTCGCCCATGCGGAACAGGAGCACGTCGCCCTCGTGCCGCTCCTTCAGCTCGAGGTACTGCTGCATGAGCGGCGTGGTGGCCGACGCCGCGGCGGGGCGGCGGAACAGGTTCGGCTCGTCGGCGGTCGCGTCGACGGCGTCCTCGGCCTCGGCCACGGTCACCGGCGCGTCGTCGACCGCCGGCGAACCCGCCTCGGGGTCCGCGACCTCGAGCTCGGCCTCAGCGGCCGCGCCTCGGCGAGGGCGCTTGGTGGGGGGTGGTGTGAGCGTCTTCTCGGCCATCGCTGCTCCAGGCGCGTAGGGTAGCCGTTTGCACCGACGCACCCGTCGTAACCCCAATGCGCACAATGACCGACGCCTCGGCCTCGGGATCGCAGGTCGGATGACCGGCCCAGACGCGGCCTCGGCGCTGGACTTTCGCCAAAGCCTCAAGGACCTCGCGCCGATAGGGCCATTAGGAGGTTCCATGTCCCTACGAGTCCTGAGCGTCGTGGTCGCCGCGCTGCTGTTCGCGGCCTGCTCGCACCTGCCCCAACACCCGATCTCGGGCCCGGGCGTCGAGCGCGCCCCCACCAAGGATTACTACCGCCAGCTGCCCCCCGGGCAGCACGCGCTGCGCAAGCTCGCGCCAGCAGACTGGCCCGACTTCGGTCCCCAGATTCGCCAGCGCGCGGAGCTGATCGAGGCCTGCAGCCGCAGCCTGAACTACCTCGGCAAACCCTCGGCCAAGGGCTTCTTCCCCATGGCCGGGATCAGCCAGCAGCAGGTCCTGGAGAGCGTGCGCTCCTTCCGCGAGCTGCTGAGCTCGGCCAAGAGCGACGCCGAGATCCTCGCGAGCTTGAAGGCCGACTTCGACCTCTACCAATCGGTGGGCTGCGACGACCGGGGCACGGTGCTCTTCACCGGCTACTACACCCCGGAGTTCCCGGCGTCGCGCACGCGGACCGCGCGCTTCAAGTATCCGCTCCACAGCCTGCCGGCGAACCACGTGAAGGACCCGATCACCGGCGAGACCCTCGGCCGCAAGCGCGCTGACGGCTCGATCGACCCCACCTACCCGACCCGCCGAGAGCTGCTCGCGAGCGGCGAGCTCGACGGGCTGGAGTTCGTCTACCTCGACAGCGCCTTCGGGGCCTACGTCGTCGGCGTCCAGGGCTCGGCGTTCCTCCGCCTCCCCGAGGGCGAGGTGCTCGAGGTGGGCTACGCCGGGAGCAACGGTCGCCCCTACGCCTCGATCGGCAAAGCGCTGATCGCGGCCGGGAAGCTCAAGCGCGAGGAGCTCAACCTGCGCAACCTGATCCAGTACTTCGAGCAGCACCCGGAGGAGTTCGAGCCGCTGGCGGCGAACAACGAGCGCTACGTGTTCTTCCAGCCGGGCGACGGCGGGCCCTTCGGCTGCCTGAACGAGAAGGTCACCGCGCTGGCCTCGATCGCCACGGACAAGACGATCTTCCCTCGCGGCGCGGTGTGCTTCCTCGAGACCACGCTCCCGGTCACGCCCGGCGACACCTACCGCGGCTGGGTCCTCGACCAGGACTCGGGCGGCGCGATCCGCGCCCCCGGACGCTGCGACGTCTACATGGGCGTCGGCGACGAGGCCGGCGAGCTCGCCGGGCACACCTACGCCGAGGGCCGGCTGTTCTACCTGCTCGCCAAGGGCGCGACCGAGGTCGCCCGGCGCTAGGAGGAGCTCCTCGCGACGGCCTGTCACCCGCCACCCCCGCGCTCGCGGGGGTGGCGTCGTTTTCGGGCTACGCGAAGATTCGCTCGAGGTAGTCGAGCAGCCGCTCGCGGACCACCGGCTGGGCGCGGTATCCCAGGTAGCCGTCGGGGCGAATCAGGTAGAGGCACTCGGCGCCGGCGCGGAAGGCCGCGTGGAGCCCCCCCGCTTGATCGAGGATCGGGTCTTCGTCGGCGAGCGTCGGCGGCGCGCTGGTCCGCGGCAACACGACGTGCACCTTCACCACGGCGCCGTAGCGCGCGCGCACCTCGGCGGCCAACGCGCGCAGGGTCTCGTCTCCGGCCGGGGTCGCGGAGGCTCCGTCGAAGAGGAGCAGGACGTGCTCGGTCCCCAGGAGCAGGTCGTAGAGTCGCCGCTCCCCCGCGGGGGTCTCGTAGATCGCGTCGGCGATCCGGTCTCCCGGTCGAGGCCCCAAGGCGAACTCGCGCCAGTCCCAGAGCGAGGGCCGCTCGGTGCTCGGGTCACGGCGCAGCTCGGCGCGCAGGAGCGAGCCGTGGTCCTCGGCCACGAGCGGCGAGCCGCGGTAGTGCACGCTCAGCTCCCCGACCTTGCGCGCGAGGCGCTGGCGCACGACGTCGAGGCCGGAGAGGAAGCTCCCGACGTGGTTGCGAACCGCCTGGGTGATCGGGTTCCGCAGGGTGACCACCCGGGTTCCGCGCTCGGTGTCGCGCAGGAGGTCCCGGGCCACGGGTTCGCGCTCCGCTTGGTAGACGTCGAGCAAGGCCTCTCGCCCCAGCCCGCGCACGACGAGGGCCAGACGCCAGGCGAGGTTGTAGGCGTCTTGCAGTCCCGTGTTCATGCCCTGCCCGCCGATCGGGCTGTGGCAGTGCGCGGCGTCGCCGGCGAGGAACACGCGCCCCACCCGGTAACGGTCGGCCTTGCGCTGGCGCACGTCGAAGCCCGCGAGCCACAGCGGGTCGCGCAGGGTGAACGCGCAGTCCACACGCTCGCGGAGCAGCGCGTCGACGTAGTCGAGGGAGGGCTCAGGCGGGCGCTCCTGGCCCTCGGCGAGCCCGACGATCACTCGCCACTGCCCGGGGGTGGGGAGCGGGACCAGGAGCGCAGGGCCGGCCGGCGCGAACCAGGTGTGGACCTCGTCGACCTCCAGTGCGCACTCCAGGGTCGCGTCGGCCAGCACGAAGGACGCCGGCACGTCGGCGCCCTCGAAGCGCACCCCCAGCTGCTCCCGCACCGTGCTGTGGGCGCCGTCGCAAGCGACTACCCAGGGGCAGCTCGCCCGCTCCTCGGCCTGACCCCGGCGTAGGGTGCAGCGCACGAGGTCGGCGTCCTGCTCGAGCCCCACCAGCTCGACCTCGCGCTCGACGCGGACGCCGAGCTCCGCGGCGCGCGCCTCGAGGATCGCCTCGGTCTCGCTCTGGGGCAGCACGAGCACGAAGGGGTAGGGCGACTCGAGCTCGTCGAGGCTGACGTTCGCCAGGCGCTTGCCCCCGGCACGGAGGGTCATGCCGTGAACCCGCCGGCCTCGACGCAGGGCCTCGCCGAGAATCCCCACGTCCTCCCACACCTCGAGGGTCCGCGCGTGAACCGCGAGCGCCTTGCTCGTGGTCGAAGGCCCGGCCCTGCGCTCGATCACGCGCACGGCGACCCCGTGTCGCGCCAGCTCGCACGCGAGGAGGAGCCCGGTCGGCCCCGCCCCCACGACCAACACTTGCGCGCTCATGACGCCTCCCCCGGAGTCACCCCCGCTCAGCCTAGGCTAGCAGGGGGGGCTCACGACGCGCTCGCCCTCGGCGGCGCAAAGGGTGGGCGGCAGTCGGCCACCTGCGTGACCCGCGCCCTGCGGCGGAACACGCGCAGCTCGCGCGACAGCAGCGCCTCCACGCAGCGACCTCGACGCCGCATGCGCAGCAGCCTCCAGCCATGGATCGCCCAGTCGAGCGAATAGCTGGGCGAGGCGGGGGCCGCCGGAGGCCACCCCAGCCAGGCGGGCAGGCGGAGCCTCACGAGACCACCACCAGCGAAGCGAGGAGCAGAATCCAGACGCCGATCACGAGCACGGTCAAACCGCACACGATCCAGCCGATCACCAGCCCCGCGGTCGCGCCCCCCGGAGTGGGCACTCGCGCCTGACGAGCCAAGCGCTGAGCGACGCTTCCCTGCCAGATCGCGAACGGCGCGGCGAGCGCGCAGACCAACGAGGCGACCCCGAGCACGAGCGCGGCCGTCGACGCGCTGTCGAGCTGACTCAGCAGTCGGGGGCTCGGCGTCTCGCGCCTCCTCCGACGTGGCGCGCCCGAGGCGCGGCTCTTGGGCGGCGCGTAGGGGCTGGAGCCTGGGCTGCGACGTCGGCGGGTCGGGGCTTTGATCTCGTTCAATCGGGTCCTTCCTTCTTCTTCCCAGTGCTTCGATCCTAGGACGGCAGCGGGTGGGTCTCGATTCCAATGCCCCCGGCACTTTGTAAGCGCGGAGAGGCCAAATCGGCTGCGCTACATGCGGAGGGCCACGACTGCGATCGAGGCGACCAGGGTGAGCACGAAAACAAGAAACCCGATCACGGACAGCCAGCCCAGGATCAGGCCGACCGTGGCGGTTCCGGGCACCGGCCGCTTCATGCGCCGGGCCAGATAACGCGCGTCGTTGCCCTTCTTGATCGCGAACAGCCCTAGGATTGGGCACATTCCCCCAATCAGCGCCCAGATCAGGGCCATGTTGCCGGCGTTGTCGAGTTGACGCAGGAGGTTCGGATCGTTGAACTCACGTTCGCGGATCCGCCGCCGGCGTTCGCGGGGCGAATCCGCCCGCGCCACCGCGTGCTCGCCCCCAGCGTGTCGGTCACCGACGGGTTCGGGTCCACTCGCGCGGCGCGAGGGCAGGATCTCCAGCCCGCCGCGGTCATCGTGCTTGGACTTGGAGTCCCCGAGGCGGACCGTGGTCTTGCAGTTGGCGCAGGTGACCTGCTTGCCCAACAGGCGCCCGGGCGCGCGATAGCTCCGGGAACACCCCGGGCACTGAAATCGAATCTGGTTTGCGACGGCGGTCGTCATGGCTCTCTTCC
>JAGQRJ010000111.1 GCA_020425635.1 Planctomycetota bacterium
CAGCGGTCTCGGGAAGCGAGCGACGCGCGGGAGCGCGACGGCGGGCGGAGGCAAGCTCCGCCCCTACGGCTTGGAGGCCAGAGGTCTCGGCCTCGGCCTCGGTCTCGGTCTCGGTCTCGGTCTCGGCCTCGGTCTCGGCGTCGGCCTCGGCCTCGGAGTCGGAGTCGGCCCCGGCCTCGGCTACAGGACTTCGCTGAGGAAGGCCTGGGTGCGCGGTTCCTGGGGGGTGTCGAAGATCTGGGCCGGCGGACCCTGCTCGACGACCTGGCCCTTGTCCATGAACACCACCCGGCTCGCGACCTCGCGGGCGAAGCCCATTTCGTGGGTCACGACGAGCATGGTCATGTCGCTCGCGAGGGCGCGCATGACCTCGAGCACCTCGCCGACCATTTCGGGGTCGAGGGCCGAGGTCGGCTCGTCGAAGAGCATGAGCTTGGGCTGCATGGCGAGCGCGCGAGCGATCGCGACGCGCTGCTTCTGACCGCCGGAGAGCTGGGTCGGGTAGGCGTCGCGCTTGTCGGCGATCCCGACCTTGCCCAGGAGCTCGACCGCTCGCGCGGTGGCCTGGGCTTGATCGAGGCCGCGCACGCGCACCGGCGCGAGGGTCACGTTCTGCAGCACGCTGAGGTGCGGGAACAGGTTGAAGTGCTGGAACACCATGCCCACGTCGGCGCGGAGCAGGTTCATGTCGGTCTCGGGGTCGAGCACGTCGACGCCGAGCACCTTCAGCGTGCCCTGCTCGGGGTGCTCGAGCCCGTTGAGCGAGCGCAGCGCGGTCGACTTGCCCGAGCCGCTGGGCCCGATCAAGACCACGATCTCGCCCTCGGTCACCGTGAGCTCGAAGGCGTCGAGGGCCTGGATCCCGCCGGGGAAGGTCTTGCACACCCCCTTGGCCTCGACCAGGGGCGACTTCACGGGCTCGCTCACCGGATCGCGCGCTCCCGCTGCCCGACGCCGAGGTAGCCTTCGAGCCAGCGCACGCCGAGGCTGAGCAGCACGCAAATCACGAGGTAGAGCAGGGCCACGGTCAGCCAGGGCTCGAAGGTCAGGTAGCTGCGACCCTGCACGTCCTGGGCGCGCTTGGTGAGCTCCTCGAGCCCGATCACCGAGGCCAGCGAGCTGTCCTTGACCAGGGCGATGAACTCCGAGGCCAGGGGCGGGAGGATCCGCCGGATCGCCTGGGGCAGGATCACGTGCAGCATGGCCTGGGTGTGCGTGAGCCCGAGGGAGCGCGCGGCCTCCATTTGCCCGGGGTCGACGCCCTGGATCCCCGAGCGCACGATCTCGGCGATGTAGGCCGCGGTGAAGCAGCTCAGCGCGCACACGCCGGCGGAGAACGAGGTCAGCTCGACCACGCCCTCGATCGCCTTGGCGATCACGAAATACCAGATCATGACCTGGACCAGGAGCGGGGTCCCGCGGATCAGCTCGACGTAGACGAAGCCGAACAGGCGCGCGCCCGGGTCCTGGGCGGTGCGGCAGAGCCCGACGAGCACGCCGATCGGGAGCGCGAACACGAGGCTCGTGGCCGCGACCGCGAGGGTCAGCCCGAGGCCGCGCAGGAGCAGCCCCGAGTAGTCGCCGAAGAAGCGCCCCCACTGCCAGGAGTAGGAGAAGTTCTGCGCGGCGGTGCCGACCACGAGCCCGGCCAGGGTCAAGACCGCGGCGTAGATCGCGAAGCGCGTGAGCTGGATCCGGGTGGTGCGGCGCACCTGCGCCCGGCTACTTCCCGGTCTCGGCCGGCGCGGGGTCCTCGGCGGGGGCGGGCGCCTGCGCGGGCGCAGCCGCGCGCTTGGCCTGCTGGTCGGCCACCGCGGCCTCGCCGAAGTGCTTGGCGACGAGCGCGTCGAGTTCACCGCTCGCGGCGAGCTCCTCGATCGTGGCGTCGAAGGCCTGGCGCAGGAGCCCGCTGTCCTTGCGGAAGGCCGCGGCGATCGCCTCGGCGGTGAAGGGCTCCCAGATCCCCTCGAGCTCGTCGGGGCGCTGGTCGCGCACGTATTTCTCGAGGTAGGGCCGGTCGAACACGACCGCGTCGGCCTTCTCCTGGATCACGGCCATGCAGGCCATGTCGGTCTTGGCGAAGCGCAGGAGCTCGGCCTCGGGGGCGTTCTCGCGCACGGCCTGCTCGCCGGTCGTGCTCTCCTGGACGGCGACGATCATGCCCTTCTCGTTCAGGTCGGCGAGCCCCTTGATCCGCGCGTCGCCTTTGCGCTTCACCACCACCTGCCCCACGTAGTAGTAGGGCCGCGAGAAGTCGATCGTCTTCTGGCGCTCGGGGGTCACCGACATGCCGCTCACGATCACGTCGGCCTTGCCCGTCTGGAGCACGCCCACGATCGAGTTCCAGGCGACGTTCTTGTATTCGACCTCGACGCCCAGGTGCTTGGCGAAGGCCTGGACCAGGTCGACGTCGTAGCCCACCGGCGTCCCGGCGTCGGGGTCGAGCACCTCGAACGGGTCGTAGCCCACGTCCATGGCCACGATCAGCTTGCCGCGCGCCTTGACCTTGTCGAGGGCGTCGGCGGCGGGGCCGGCGCCGGGGCAGGCGGTCAGGGTGAGGGCGAGGAGCGGCAGGAGCAGGCGGCGCACGGGGCGGTCCTTTCGGGCGGAGGGAGGCTGGACTACTTGAGCAGCATGCCCGCGACGGTCGCGGTCAGCAGCGCCGCGATCGTGCCCGCGATCATGGCGCGGAAGCCGATCTTGGCCAGGTCGCTGCGGCGCTCGGGGGCGATCCCGCCGATCCCGCCGAGCTGGATCCCGATCGAGCCCAGGTTCGCGAACCCGCACAGGGCGTAGGTCGCGATCACCACCGAGCGCGGGTGGGTCAGGGCGTTCGCCGCGCCCGGCTTGCACATGCCGGCGAGCTCGAGGTAGGCCACGAACTCGTTGACCACCGACTTGATCCCGATCAGCTGCCCCACCTGGAACATGTCCTCGCTGGGGACCCCCATGAGCCAGGCGAGCGGGGCCAGCAGGAAGCCGAGGAGCTTCTGCAGGCTGAGGGTGCGCCAGCCCGACTCCCACCACGCCGAGTCGGCCGCCGCCCGCTCGTCGGGGCTCATGTCCTTGCGCGCCTTCGGCTCGGGGCGCTGGACCCCCTTGAAGCCGGGCACCGCGTCGAAGGAGCCGGGCCCGAACACGATCCGCT
Organism: Planctomycetota bacterium; assembly: GCA_020425635.1. Classification (GTDB taxonomy): domain Bacteria; phylum Planctomycetota; class J058; order J058; family J058; genus JAGQRJ01. Next base: position 3,149 of record JAGQRJ010000111.1, read on the forward strand.
GCCCGCTGATCTCTGCGTCGCCGGAGTGGGAGGGGTCGAAGCTGAGCTTGACCACCGCTTCGCCCTGCTTGGCGGTGAGCGCGGTCGGGAGCCCGCTCGCCGCGGCGGCCTCCTGGGCGAGGTCGAGCAGCCCCGCCTCGGCGGCCGCCGTTTCGGCCGCCGCGACCTCTTCGGCGGTCATGCCGTCGGGGGACGCCGGCGCCGGCAGCTCCATGCCCGCGAACTCGGCCTGGGCCGCCGCGACGCGCTCGCTCCAGGGCGAGCCGTAGAGCAGGTTCGCGGTCGTGTTGCCCAGCCCCCCGATCGCCATGTTGGCCAGCGACACCAGGGCCAGGAACGCGAGCAGCATGGCGCCGACGTTGAGCGCGAGCTTGAGCCCTTCGCCGGCCCCGCGGGCGGCGGCGTCGATCGCGTTGACGTCGACCTTCTCCAGCTCGACCTTCAGCTCGCCGAAGGTCTCGCACTTCGTGGGGTCGGGCTCGGGGATCATGATCTTGGCGCACACCAGGGCGGCCGGCGCGCTCATGACCGAGGCCGAGAGCAGGTGCCCGGCGATCCCGGCGAAGTGGGCCTGGAGCATGCCGACGTAGGCCGCCATGACCCCGCCGGCGACGGTGGCGAAGCCGCCGGTCATGACGGCCATGAGCTCGCTCTGGGTCATGCCCTTGACGAAGGGCTTCACCAAGAGCGGGGCCTCGGTCTGACCGACGAAGATGTTTCCGCTCGCCGAGAGGGTCTCGGCGCCGCTGGTGCCCATGGTCTTCTGCATGACCTGCGCGACCACCTTGACGATCGCCTGCATGACGCCGACGTGATAGAGGATCGCCATCAGCGAGGAGAACACGATGATCGTGGGGAGCACGAAGAACGCGAAGTAGGCGCCGACGTTGGCCCACTGCCCCTGAGCGTTCAGCGGCGAGAAGGGGGGGTATTCGCCAGGCAGGGGCTCGCCCACCGGCACGTTGTTGCCCGTGGCGAGGTTCCCGAACAGGAAGCTCGAGCCGTCCTTGACCGCCGCCAGGATCACGTCGAAGGCCACGTTGAACTTGCTGAAGATCCACTGCCCCGCCGGGACGTGCATGACGAACACGCCCAGGATCAGCTGCAGCGCGAGCCCCCAGCCGACGAGCTTCCAGGAGATCTTGCTCCGGTCGTTCGACATGGCCACGCACACGCCGATCAGGAAGAGCATGCCCAGCAGGCTCTGAAAGCGCTGGGCGATCGTGGTCCCCGAGCCCCGGTTGGGGTCCTTGAGCGCGGAGAGGTCGAAGCGCTGGTCGCCCTCGTCGGCCGCGTCGTCCTGCGCGGCCTCGCCGCCTTCGGCGGGCTGCTCGACCTGCTCCTCGGCGGGGGGCTTGGGGTCCTGCGCGGCGGCGTATTGGGAGCCCCAGGCGAAGCAGATCAGGTAGACGAAGGCGAGGCTCAGGGCCCACAGCCAGCGACGGGACATACGACACCTCTCGGAAGCGGCACAGGATACGGGAACGACCTGCGATCGCGAGCCGATTCTGGACCGGGCGGCGTCGTAAGATCGGGGGGAGCGAGGAGGCGATCATGAGTGACGGCGCAGCACCCGAGGCCAGCGGCCCCCCGCCCGCGACCGACATCGTGCGCTCCTACAAGCGCGTGTTCACCCGGGGCTTGGCGACGATCTTGCCCACGGTGCTCACGCTCTGGATCGTGATCGCGTCCTACAGCTTCGTCGAGCAGTCGATCGCCCAGCCGATCGCCGACGGGATCAAGTCGCGGCTCGTCGAGACCGAGCTCGGCAACGCGATCGTGTTCTCCGTGTGGGACAACCTCGTGTTCCTGCGCAAGCCGGTGCCCACCGAGCCGCCGGCGGAGCTCAGCGACGCGGCCGCCGAGGCCTACCGCGTGGACCAGCTCGAGCGGATCGCGGAGGCCGAGCCGCAGCGCCAGGCCGACCTGCGCAACGAGATCGACCAGCGCTTCCCGAAGTGGGTCGGGTTCCTGCTCGCGGTGGTCGCGGTGTTCGTGGTCGGGTTCGTCATGGCCTCGTTCATGGGCTCGTGGCTCTGGGGCCTGTTCGAGAACTACGCCGGGCGGATCCCGCTGGTACGCAACATTTACCCCGGCGCGAAGCAAATGGTGAACTTCTTCCTCTCCAGCGGCGAGAGCAGCTCCTTCCAAGCGGTGGTCGCGGTCGAGTTCCCCCGGGCGGGGCTGTGGTCGATCGGGTTCTTGACCTCGGACGACATTCCCGAGATCTCGGAGCAGACCGGGGAGACGGTGCGCGGGGTCTACCTGGGGACCCCCGCCGCTGGGCAGGTCGTGCTCGCGAAGCAGTCGGAGATCGTGGCGATCGACATGACCGTCGACGAAGCGCTCAAGTTCCTGATGAGCGGCGGGGTGATCGGGCGCGACCCGGGCCGTCCCCCGCAGCGCAACGGGCTGCCTTGGCAATCCCAGCGCCTGTCCCGCCAGGCGTCGCAGCGGCTCGAGGCGGAGGGCGACGGGCGATAGCGCTCGGTCGTCCCGGCGAGGGTCGCGCCAAGGGTGCGCTTGCAATCCCCCCCCGACCTGCGCTATCTTCGCCACGCAAGAGAGTTACGTCGATCGGAGGATCGCATGCCCACGTCGAGCAAGAAGGAAATCGTCCTCGCGGTGGCCAACAAGACCGGACGCTCCAGCGCCGAGGCCAGCGCCGTCTGCCAGAGCTTCCTCGACCAGGTCGTCGACGAGCTCGCCCGAGGTAATCGGTTGGAGTTCCGCGATTTCGGCGTGTTCGAGCTCAAGCGCCGCCGCGCCCGGACCGCGCGCAACCCCAAGACCGGCGAGGCGGTGCACGTCCCCGCCCGCACCGTGGTCGCGTTCAAGCCCGGGCGAATCATGAAGGAACGCGTCGTCGACGTCGTGCCGCAGTAGCGCGCATGAATCAACCCAGCCGCCGCCCGCGCCCGACGGGTCGCCCCACCGGGCAGAAGCCGCGCAAGCCCATGCCCAGCTGCGCGATCGAGGTCGTCGACCCCGACGACGTGCTCGTGCTGAACGTGAACGACCGCTGGCACCGGACCTTCACCTCGAGCACCGATCGCTACCCGCTGATGATCGAGGTCCCCCCGCAGTTCCTCAACGACGGCTGGAATCTGGTCGAGGGCACGTACACCAACGTTGCGATCGCCGGACACCGCAACGAGGCCTCGGTGGAATACAAGGTCCTGCTCGACGGCAAAGAGGTCGTGCACGTGACCTACCGCACCGAGGTCCAGCCGCAGACCTTCACCCTCGTGTTCAAGGACACCTTCAACGTCGAGGACCGTGAGATCGATCGCGGCCGCAAGAGCGGTCGCATGCAGGGGGGCCGCTTCCAGGACCTCATGCAGTGGCAGGACGAGCCGGAGGAGTAGCCCCCGGGGTCAGCGCTCTCGCGGCCCCTCTCGGACCTGGAGCTGCTCGATCCACTCCTTGACCGCGCGCAGCTTGGGCGAGTCACCTGCGGGCGGGACCTGCGCGAGCTCTTCGAGGGCGCGCGGCACGTCGCCGGCTGCCACCGCGGCCACCGCACGCCCGAGCCGGACCCCGGCGGCCATGCGCTCCGGGACCACCTCGAAGTCCCCGGGCTGGACGTAGCCGTCGAGGAGCTCGTAGGCCCCCACGAGGAACGCGACCTCGCTGCGCAGCGGGCGCGGGGTGGTCACGTCGGGCAACGCGCTCAGCGCGAGGGCTGAGGCCCAGCGCCGGGCTTCGAACTCGGGGTTGTTGGGGAACTTCGCGATCGCGACGCCCTCCCAGGTTCCCGTGGCGCGACCCGTGATCAGCTTGTCGAGGTAGTCGGTGGGCGACTCGATCGCCCACGTTCGGAGGTAGGCCCGCGCGAGGGAGCGGCGGGTCGACTCGTCGTAGAACGCCATGTCGTGGGCCCAGCGCCAGCCGAGCCAACCGAGGTTGCCCCAGCGGGGGCCGGCCCCCTGAGCGTGGTAGGAGACGAAGTCGCGGTGCCACTCCGCGTCGGCCTCCTGCTCCTGACCGCGCCGACCGAGGCTCAGGTTGCGGAGGTAGCGCGCGGTGCTCGAGATCCAAAGCTCTTCGTGGGTGAACTCTTCGCCGCGTCCGAGCGCCGTACAGCGCGCGTCGAAGGTCTCGTAGTCGGGCTCGGGGCGCAGCAGATCGCGCCCCAGTCGGCCTAGCTCGTGGCGAGGGTCGACGTCGTCGGAGAGCGGGAGCACCCGCACCCCGCCACGCCCCGCGGCGTCGAGTTCGAGCGCGACGAGGTCGACCCGCCCCGCGGCGCTCGCCGCCCCCGCCCCTTGCCACACCCCGAAGCGCGTCGTAGGCGTGTAGGTCAGGTTCGCCCCGGCGCGGAGCAGCCATTCGCCCTTGGGCTGAGCCTCGAGGGGGAAGCCGCCGCGGGCGAGGGACTGCCCGTCGACGGAGGCCTCGACCTCGACGCCGGTCTTGGGGTCGAAGCGCAGGGTCACGCTCAGCTCACGGTCGGGGCCGAGCGGCTGGTCGAAGGCGCAGGTCCAGCGCACCTCCTCCTGGGTCCCTGCGCGCAGCTCGTAGCGGCCGAAGAAGCTGCCGTCGGCGACGGCGGCCAGCTCGAGGTAGATCGCCTCGCGCTCGAGGTTGTCGGCCCCGAGCAGGTAGTCGCTGACTCGGCGCAGGTCGGGTTCGGGGTCCTTGGGCGCGGCGTCGCGCTCCCAGCGCTGGAACGCCAGGCCCACGCGGTTGCTCGGGAACATGAGCGGGACCCGCAGCCGGGCGCTGAGCGCGAAGGGCGTGGCCCCGTCGTAGCGGCAGGGGAGCCGCAGCTGGGGGCTGGTCTTCCCGTTGAAGCGCAGGCGAATCCCGCGCTCCCCGGCGCTGACCGCCCAGGGCTGCAGCGCCTCGAGGCTCGGGAGCTCCGGCCCGCGCACCGTGGCGGCGTCGATCCGGGCCACCGGGTTCAGGCGCGCCTGCTTGGGGACGCTGGGGGGGCGAGGCGGCTCCTGCGTGGGTCCCCCGACGTCGCGATCGCGGGTGAGGGCCCAGGTCACGACCCCGGCCGTCGCGACCCCGAGCAGCGCGACCGTGATCAGCGCGAGGCTCCCCGCGCGCATGCGCCGCCAGCGTCGACGCGCGTGCACGGGCTCGCCGACCAGGAAGCGCGCCAGGTCGTCGGCGAAGGCTCGCCCGTTGGGGTAGCGCCGCGCCGGGTTGGCGGCCAGCGCGCACATGCACACGGTCTCGAGGTCTCGCGGGACTTCGCGTGACAGGGTCCGCGGGGTCACGTAGCCGTGGGCCAGGTTCGCCATGAGCTGATGGATCGTGTCGCCGGAGAAGGGCAAGCGATCGGTCAGCGCCTCGTAGAGCAAGACCCCGAGCGACCACACGTCGGAGGAGGCGCTCGCCGTGTCCGCGCCCTCGAACACCTCGGGGGCCATCCAGTGCGGGGTGCCCACGAGCTGCCCGGTGCGCGTCATGCGCTCCTGGTCGTCGGCGACGGCGACCCCGAAGTCGGTGAGCCGCACCCGCCCCTCGTGGTCGATCAGCACGTTGGAGGGCTTCACGTCGCGGTGCACGACCCCCGCCGCGTGGGCCGCCCCGAGCGCGTTGCCGACCTCGATCAGCCAGTGCACGCGCTGCTCGAGGCCCTGGCCCTTCCAGGCGTCGCTCAGCTCGCGCGCGCCGCGCACCAGCTCCATGACCAGGTACGGCCGACCCTGGAACTCTCCCGCGTCGTGGATCGCCACGATCCCCGGGTGGCGGAGCGCGCCGAGGACCTCGCCTTCGCGGAGGAAGCGCTCACGACGGCTGGGCGAGAGCGCCCCTTGCAAGACCTTGACCGCGACCTCGCGTCCGGTGGGGACGTCGACCCCCAGGTAGACGGTGGCCATGCCGCCACGCCCGAGCTCGCTCAACAGGCGATAGCGACCGTTCAACAAGGGCTGCGTCAAGGACCCTCCGCGCTCACCGCAGCGTAGCCGAGGGGCCAGGGGGCTCGCACGCCCGACACGCCCCGACCCCGCTCACCGCCGTCGACGGCGGGCGCCTCCCAAGCGACCGCGGCGCTTCTTGCGGCGCTTCACGGGGCGACGCGGCGCGTCCTCGGACGCCTCGTCGTCTTCCTCGTCTTCGTCCTCCTCGTCTTCGTCTTCGTCCTCCTCGCCCTCCCCGTCTTCGTCTTCGTCTTCGTCCTCCTCGTCTTCGTCCTCCTGGACCTTGAGGCGCATGGAGGCGGTGCGCACGATCTCGAGGCGCATGGAGGGGGTCCGAATCCCCATGAGGGTCAGGTGGGCGTATTCACGGACCTCGGTGGAGGTGTGCTCGAGCAGCGGCAGCACGTGGGGGACCGCGTCGCGCGCGTCTTGACCCAGGTGAAACAGGACCATGAGCGCGCCGACCTTGGCCAGCTCGCTGCGCTCGCGCTGGAGCACGCGCACCATGTCCTGGGTCGTCGCCTTGGGGTTGGGCGAGATCTCGAGGACCTGCATGACCGCGGCGCGGCTGACGTCGGCGTTCTTGTCGCCCAGGGCCTTGATCAGGTGCGGCTGCACGTCCTTGCGCAGCCGGCGGAACGAGCCGAGGGCCTCGACGGCCTTGAGGCGCACCGCCGCGCTCTCGTCGCGGGTGGCCTTGCCGAGGTGCGGGATCGCGTCGACCACGAGGGTCGAGTAGCGCTTGCGCGCGAGGTAGTGGAGCCCCACCGCCCCCGCGAAGCGTAGCCGCCAGCGCTCGTCCTGGAGCGCCTCGAGCAGAGGCAGCACCGCGCGGTCGCCGACCTTCCCCAGGGCGGGGAGGTAGGTCTCTTCGAAGGTCACGATCGTCCCGCGGGCCGCGCTGCAGCTGCGAGCGATCCGGCGCACGATCTTGGCCGCGCTCTGGCTGTAGGTGTGGCGGTCGCGGCCCCCGCTCCCGCCGGCGGAGACGCTCTCGCTGATCGCCTCGGCGGCCTCCTTCTGGCGCTCGCGGCGGCGGCGCTCCTTGGCCTTGCGCCGGCGCTCGGCTTGCGCCTCGTCGTCGGCCGACTCCGGCGCCGACTCGGGGAGGGGGGGCGGCTGCGCGCCCTCGGCGGCCGCGCGCTTCTTCTTGCGCGTCTTCTTCTTGCGTCCGGCGCCTGCGTCGGGCGCGGGTTTGCTCCCGTCGGGCTTGCGCGTCTTCTTGCGCGGTCGTTCGGACACGTGAATCTCCAGGCGGTGAGCGTGCATTCTGCCGCCTGAGGGCCTTCCCTGCGAGGGGCGGCGTGGGCTCTCCCTCAGCCGCCGGTCAACTCGGGAAGGAACTCGGCCTCGAGGGCGTCACGCACCCCGCCCTCGCCCACCGCCCGCGCGGCGAACACGACGGCGCAGTGCGCGTGCACGCGAAACAGCTGGGGGTGCTGGGTGGCGCGCCCGGCCTCGAAGGCCGCCTGCCGCGCCCAGTAGCCCGGCGGCGCGTCGGGGGGAAAGCTCGGCTGCCCCATGACCAGGGGGGTCCGCGGGTTGAGCGGCTCGAGGCTGGCGTCGACCTCGTCTTGCGACTCGCTGAGGTCGATGTCCCCCACCAGCTCGCCGAGGGCACCGAGCAGCCGGCGCACCGGGCCGGCGTCGTCTGCTTCACACACCGCGGCGGCAGCACGCGCGGCCGCGAGGGCGACCCGCACACTGTCGGTCAGGTGACAGGTCGCGAGGAACGCCTCGCCGTGCTCCGCGAGGTCTCCCTGGGGGGCTGCGATCCCCAGCGCGTGGGCCGCGGGCGCGTAGCCCAGGGCCGCCGCGCGCCGCAGCTGCGGCGCGCTGAGCTCTCCGCTGCGCAGGCGTTGGCGGAGCAGCTGCGCCCGCGCTCCCTCGCCCAAGCTCGCCGCGGCCTCCCGGGCCGCCTGCCGCAGCGCCTCGTCGCTCAACGGAGCTAGTCCTTCTTGATCTTGGCCAGCTCGACGGTCTGCACCGCGCCGATGTCGCCCTGGGCGATCGCGTAGACCACGATCTGGTCTGGTTGCTCCTCGATCAGGATCCCCAGCAGGTGGGCGTCGACCCAGAGCTTGATGTCCGGGAGGTGGATCGGGGTCTTGCGGGTGTCGTGAATGTCGAACACGCCCGCGCTCTCGATCGTCACCGGGCCAAACTGGAGCTTCCACACGTTCGGCTCGTGGATCATGTCCACGGTGAAGTCGTCGAGGAAGCGGATCTCGACCGAGTCGCCCGGCTCCTCGCCAGGGACCCGGCAGAGGGTCCCCTCCTCGCCGCGCACCCGGCGAATCTCGACGGAGAGGTGCCCTTTGCCGTCGGAGCGCACCGACTCGAACTGATCGAAGATCGGCATGAGCACCCGCCGCGCGTCCGGGGGCAGCAGGAGGTCGAGGGAGCCGCGCAGGCCCTCGCCGGTGACCGAGACCTCGCCCAGCCGCTCGAGGAGCTCGCAGGTCAGGATCACGCCGGGCTTCTCGGCTTTGCGGATCCGCTCGGTGCGGGCGCGGAGCTCGTCCTGGGTGAGGAGGGTCTCGTGGTCGGTCGCGAGGAAGTAGGCGCCCGCTCCGACCTTCGCCCACGAGCGGTCGAGGGCCACGGCGAACTGCTCGTCCTGAATCTCGCTGGGGCGCAGGGCGCAGAGCCCGACGAGGCCGAGCAGCGCGACCCCAGCCACGACTCGCCCGAGCTTCCCGAGGAACACCGCCCCCAGCGCGGCGAGGCCCCCCGCGACCGCGTAGGCCTCGAGCCACACCTCGGCCTGGCCGGGGCGGAACGCCGCGGCCCCGGAGACCACGGTCCCGACGACGCCCCCGAGGGTCATGAGCCCGAGCAGGCGCAGGGCGCTGCGTCCGGCCTCCTTGCCGTCGCAGTCGAACATCCGCACGCGGATCTCGCTCGGGACGACCGCCGCGATCAACGAGCCCGGGATCAGGGTGCAGAGGGTCATGCTGACCACCGGCGCGAACAGCCCGTCCGGGTCGACGCGCAGCGCCCAGCGGCACACGTCGGGCAACGCGTAGGCCGAGACGAAGGCTGCCAGGCCGCCCGAGAGAGCCAGGCGCGCCGCCGAGCGCTCGGCGCTGCTGCGACCCGCGGTCCAGGCGATCCCGTCTCCGAGGCCGAAGCCCAGGGCCAGCGCGAGCAAGAACGAGGCGAAGAGGCTGGCCCCGAGGAAGGACCCCGGTCCGAAGAAGGGCGTCGCGAGCAGGCCGACGTGGACGTAGAACGCCGCCAGCGCACCCCCCGAAGCAAAGCAAAGCAGCCGCGGTCCCATGCTTCGTTATGGACGCGCGCGGTCGCGCTGTAAAGCCCGCGCGCGGGGAATGTTCACGCGCGAGGGGGACGGACGAGTCCCCTTGAAAGCCCTTTGAAACACTTAGGGCGCGCTCGTGCGCCCCCTAACGCGCATGAGGGGGCGTGGGCGCCCCCTCATGCCTCCAGTCGAGTCGTGCCGAGTGCTAGGAGAAGCAGCCCTGCGCTTCTTCGCGAGAGCTGGCGAACTGGAAGATCGCCGAGAGCCCGAGCAGGTCGAACACCTCCTTGACCGGCGGCGAGGGCTTGAGGAACACGATGTCCCCGCCGTTCTCCTTGGCCCGGCCGATCGCGCCGACGAACACGCCCGCCCCCGCCGAGGAGATGTACTGCAGCTCCTCGAGCTTCACGATCAGGCGGAAGCAGTTTTGACGGAACACCGAATTGATCAGCTGTTCCATCTCCTCGAAGGTGTGCGCGTCGAGGAAGCCCTTGGCCTCGATGTAGCACACGCCCTCGGGCAAGGTCTCCTGGCTCAGCTTCAGATCAGGCACGGCATGTCTCCTTCGTTCGTCTACTCGGACTCGGACTGGGATTGGGGCTCGGGCGGGGGGAGGCGCTTGACCATGACGAGCTCGTTCACGCAGTGCTGTGCGTCTTGCGTGAAGCGGACCTCGTCCATGATCTGCTGCATGAGGAACATGCCGAGGCCCCCCTTGAGGCCCTTGCGAATGTGTTCGTGAATGTCGATCTCGCTCTGCAGGCGGTCGCCGGGGTTGAACTTGACCCCGCTGTCGCGGATCACCACCTGCAGGCGGCTGTGGTCGAGCTCGAGCAAGATCTGGATCTCGCCCCGGTCGCCCTCGTAGGCGTGCTCGACGACGTTCGCCAGCGCCTCGTCGACCGCGACCACGATCTTGTTGCGCCAGGTCGAGTCGAAGGGCGAGGTCTCGAGCAAGTCCTTGACCAGGCCGCGCACGGAGCTCAGCTGCGAGCTGTCGTTGGCGATCGAGACGCTGCGCCGCACCGTCACGCCTGGGGCTCCTCGGAGACGGCGAGGGTGGTGATCGTGATGTCGTCGGACTGTTCGGCGTCGCCGCGGTGCTCGTCGAGGGCCTTGACGATCGCCTTGACGAAGGCGTCCGAGGGCTTGCGCGCGTGCTGCTTGACCAGGGTGTAGAAGCGCTCGTCGCCGAACTCTTCGCTGGCGTTGTTCATGGCCTCGTTCACACCGTCGGTGTAGGTCACGACTCGATCTCCAGGGCGAAGCTGCACCTCGACCTCTTCGATATGGTTGTCGAAGATCGTGCCCTTGTCGAACCCCAGCGCAATTCCCTTGGGCTTGATCAGCTCGTTCTCGCCCTGATCGGCGCGGTAGAGCACCACCGGGTTGTGCCCGGCGCTGGCGACCTTGAGCACCCGGGTCTTGACGTTGAGCACCATGTAGGCCGCGGTGACGAACATGCCTCGGCGAATGTCCTTGGCGAGGATCCGATTGACCTTCTTGAACGTATCGGCGGGCGAGACGTTGCGCACCGAGGCCAGGCGCACGAGGGAGCGGGCCATGGTCATGACCATGGCCCCGGGGACGCCCTTGCCCGCGACGTCGGCGACGATGATCCCCAGGTGGGTCTGGTCGATCACGATGAAGTCGTAGTAGTCGCCGCCGACCTCTTTCGCCGACTTGTAGTGGCTGTGAATGTCGATCCCCGGGATCTGCGGGATCCGCTCGGGGAGCAGCTTCTCCTGGATCTCCTTGGCGATGTTCAGCTCGCGCTCGAAGGACTTGGCGGCGACCGCGTTGGTCTGCGCGACGTTGAGGTTGCGCACCATGATGTTGAACACGTGGGCCAGGGCGCCGACCTCGTCGCTCGTGGTGACCTTGCTCTGGTGGGTCACGTCACCGGCGGCGATCACCTCGACGTCTCCCGTGATCTGGCGCAGGGGGCCCGTGAGGACCCAGGCGATCATGGCGATCAGGAACACCCCGCCCACGACCCCGAAGCCGGTGACCCACAAGATCCGCGAGCGCAGGGTGCCCTGGAGCTCGTCGAGGGCCTTGGCGCTGACAAACACCGAGACCCAGGGCGGCTTGCGCTGGCCGGCCTCCCAGGCCTCCGACGGGCGCGGGGCGGGGTGGTCGTAGCGCCAGCGCTTCCACTCCTCGGCCTCTTCGAAGGTCTCGCCGGTGAGCTCCTGGAGCTTCTGGATCGCGGCCTGGCTGGCCTCGAGCTCGGCGTCGAACTCCGCCTTCTCCAGGGCCTCGAGCGCGGCGCTGATCGCCTGCTGCCGGTCCTGGCGCAGGTTGATTCGCTTGTCGTAGCGCCGCACGCGGCCGTCGGGGGTGATCCCCTCGAAGATCAGGAGCCCCTTGTCGGCGTCGCCGCCGATCTTCTCCTGGCTGACCGCGACGCCGCCCTCGGGGTAGCTCGCGACGAAGCCTTGGTTCTCGAAGCTCTTGGGGTCGTACTCCACGAGCATGGCCGCGACGATCAGGTCCTGGGACTGGACGAGGTCCTTCAGCCGCGAGTTCCAGTCCTGGATCAGCTTCGAGCGCTCGAGGGGCTCGACCCAGCGCTCGACGTCTTCTTGCCCCGGGACCTTGATCGTGATCTTGGTCTCCTGCACGTACCACAGGTTGGGGTCGATCGCCTTCTCCAGCGCGGTCGCCATGGCGACGCCCTGGGCGTTGATCTGAGCGTTCATTTGCTCGTTGGCGATCGAGGCGGTGAGGTAGCCCTGGAAGACCATGAACCCCGCCACCACGAGCGCCGACACCGCGCCGAGCTTGACCGCGATCGAGATCCCGCGGTTGAAGGGGGTGATCGGCTCGAGCTGCTGCTGCTCGATCTTCTTCTTCTTGCCGCTCCCGCCCTTGGGTCCGCGTTTGTGGCGGCCGGTCTTGACCGGGCGGGTCTTGCTGGTGACCGACGCGGTGCGCCCGGTCTTGCTGGCCTTGGCGCGGGCGGAGTCCTTGCGGGCGAGCTCGGCCTCGCCCTTGGGCCCCTTCTTGGGGAGCCGCTTGGAGACGCGCGCGGGCTGCGGCTGCTCGCTCATGCGCTCACGCCTCCCCCGCGGGGGGAGCGTACGCGGCGCCCCCGCGCTCGGCGTCGCCGCGCGGACCGTCGACCAGCAGCTCGAGGACGGTCAAGACCACCCCAGGAGCCCCCGGAACCTTCGATCGGTATGAGAAACACGCAGGTTCCACACACGCTTGCCTTGTCTGCGAAGGGATCGACGATCCGCCTGCGGACGGCGACCCAGCCCGCTCGGGAGCGGGGAACCGTCCAAAACGTCCGTAAAACCTACGGTTACGAAACTACCAAGGCTTGGGTTCAGCCACAAGCAGGCTTTGACGGGGACCCAGCTCAAGTCTGAGGCAGCTCGGCGTGGACGTCGTAGCCGTCGGCGCGGGTGACCTCGACCTCGACCATGGCGCCCGCCGGAAGCCCTTGGGCGTCCTGGAGGTAGACCACCGGGTCGATCTCGGGGGCGTCGTAGGGAGAGCGGGCGAGCACTTGACCTTCGTCGTCTTCGCCTTCGACGAGCACCTCGAAGCGCTTGCCCACCAGGGAGGCCGCGTGCGCGAAGGCGATCGGCTGCTGGGTGCTCATGATCCGGTCGAGGCGCTCGGCCTTCACCTCGGCGGGGATGTCGTCTTCGAAGCGCTCGCCGGCGGGGGTGCTCGGCTCGTGGGAGTAGGGGAACGCCCCCAGGCGCTCGAAGCGGAACTCCTCGGTGAAGTCGATCAGCTCCTGGAACTGCGCCTCGGTCTCGCCGGGGAAGCCGACGATGAAGGTCGTGCGCAGCACGAGCTCGGGGACGCGCGCGCGCAGGGTGCGCAGGAGGGTGTGCGTCTCCTCGCGGGTGTGCCGGCGACCCATGCGCTTGAGCACCGGGGTGCTGATGTGTTGGATCGGCATGTCGAGGTAGGGCACGACCTTGGGCAGGCTGGCCATGGCCTCGACCATGGGGTCGGAGACGTGTCCGGGGTAGGCGTAGAGCAGGCGGATCCACGCCAGGCCGTCGAGCTCGCTGAGCTCGGCGAGCAGCGACTCCAGCCCGGGGGCCCCGGGGAGGTCGTGGCCCCAGTCGGTGGTGTCCTGGCTGATGATGTTCAGCTCGCAGGCGCCGGCGGCGACCAGCTCCTGCGCCTCGGCCAGCACCGCCTCCCGGGTCTTGCTGCGAAACAGCCCGCGGAAGGTCGGGATCGAGCAGAAGGTGCAGGCGTTGCTGCAGCCCTCCGAGACCTGGAGGTAGGCGTAGTGGCGCGGGGTCACCCGCAGGCGGCCGGTCTGGGCCTCGACGGGAAAGCTCGGGTCCTCGGCGACCAGGGTCCGCCAGGGGGCTTGCGCGATCTCGGCGGCCGCGCGCGGCGAGAGCACGTTGCGCATGACCTCGCCGATCCGCCCGTACTCCGCCATGCCGAGCACGGCGTCGACGTCGGGCTCTTCCTCGCGCAGGCGATCGCCCCAGCGCTGGGCGAGGCAGCCCGTGACGACCACGCCCTTGATCTTGCCCGCGCGCTTCCAGCCTTCGACCTCCCGGATCACCGCCAGCGACTCCTCGCGCGCCTGATCGAGGAACGCGCAGGTGTTGACGACCACGACGTCGGCGTCGCTGGGGTCGGCACACACCACGTGATCCTGGGCGATCCGCCCGAGGAGCACCTCGGTGTCGACGGTGTTCTTCGGGCAGCCGAGGCTGATGATCCCGACGCGCGCGGGCGCGGCGGAGGGCGGGGTAGAGACGGGGAGTGGCTTGGGCATGCGGCTGTCGATCTTACTCGGTTTTCTCCCTCCCAGCCCCGCAGGACCTGGAAGAAGCCCCGGGAATCCCCTCAGTCCTCGCCGTCGGGGCGCTGCGCCTGCTCCGGGCAGGGGCTCCAGGGCAGGCACACCTCGAAGGACGACCCCTGCCCGAGCTCGCTCTCGACCTCGATCCAGCCGCCGTGTCCCTCCACGACCTCGAGGGCCAGGGGCAGCCCCAGCCCCGTGCCTTCGCCCGGCTCGCGGGTGGTGAAGAACAGCTCGTAGAGCCGCTCGATGTGCTCCGGGGAGATCCCGGGCCCTTGATCGCGCACCGACACGCACACGACCTCGAGCGGACTCCCCTCGCTCCCGTCTTCGTGGGGGCGGGCGCGGTGCTCACGCGCCAGCTCGAGCTGCACCCTGCCCCCTGCGGGCGTCGCTTGGATCGCGTTCACCACGAGGTTCGTCAGGGCCTGCTCGAGCTGGCCCCCGTCGACCTCGAGGCGCTCCGCGGGGCCGTCGGCGAAGGCCACCTCGATCCCGCGCCGGCGGGCGACCTGGGCGGTGAGCTCCTGGACGTTTGCCACGAGGCGCCGCAGGTCGAGGGGTCGCTTGTCGGCCCCCCGCCGCCGGGCGAAGTCGAGGGTCACGCGGATCGTCTCGGCCATGCGCCTGCACACCCGCCCGATCTTCGCGCCCAGCTCACGCAGCGCCTGGGGCTCGAGGGTCTCGTCGCGCGCGACCATGTCGGCGTAGCCTTGGGCCACGTTGAGCGGTGTCCCCAGCTCGTGGGCCACCCCGGCGGCGATCCGCCCGAGGGTGGCCAGCCGGTCGGCGTGGCGCAGCCGCTCGAGGGCCTCGACCCGCCGGGCGCTCTCCTCCGCGACGCGCGCGCGCGCCTCCAGGAGGTGATCGCACATGCGGTTCATTTCGACCGCGAGCTCGGCGAACTCGTCGCTGCCGCGCAGCTCGAGCCGCTGGCTGAGGTCTCCCGAGCCCACGCCGCGCGCGAGGTTCAGCAAGGCTTGGCTCGGGCGCCCGACCAGGCGCCTGCCGGCGATCAGCGACGCGAGCAGGAACAGGCCCGTCATGCCCACGGCCGAGCCCACGACCAGCAGCGCGCTGCGCCGGACGAAGGCGCGCTGCTCGCTCAGCGACTCCTCGAGCTCGAGGGCCACCAGGCTCCCCTCTGCGTTGCGCAGCGGCACGTAGGTCACCACCCGCTCGGCGCCGCCCTCGGGCGTGGGCAGGTTGAACGCGACGACCTCGCCTGCGAACAGCGGCTTCAACGCCTCGGCGGGCGCCAGCGGCCGGTTCTCTGGATCCGGAGACTCGCGGTCGATCCACACCCAACGCATGTGCAGCTGCTCGAGCAGCGGAGACGAGCGCTCGAGCAGGCGCCGCGCGCCCTCGGGCCCTTCGTCGATCCACACCTGCTCGAGGAACGCGGCGGCGCAGCGCCCCCAGCGGCGCTCCTCGCTGCGCGCGTCGTGCTCGAAGTGGGCGCGCTCGCGCTGGACCGAGACCCAGCCGATCACGCCCAGGGCCAGCCCCGCGCAGGGCAGGAGGGCGAGTGTGAGCTTGTTGGCGACCCTCATGTGCGATCTCCCGCCCCTCGACGCCCGCCTGGGCGGGCCTGCCCGCAGGAGCGCGGGCAGGGAGCGAGGCTCACATGCTGGCTCAGGCCTGGGAAGGGGGAACGCGGAGGAGGGGCGCGACCTCGTGGCTCAGGCGGCTGCCGTCGTCGTCGGCCAGCCAGCCACGCAGCCCGCGGGGCGGACGCAGGTGGACGGTGAGGCTGGCCGGCTGGAGCCGCCGGGTCGCGCGCCGTTGCGCGGGGACCCCGCGCAGGCGTAGCTCGGCGGCGGCGCGCTCGAGCTCGCCCTCGAGCTCCTTGAGCTCGCGCAGCGCGCTGAGCTGGTTGTCGCTGAGCAGCCTAGGGCAGACCGCGAGGTCGACGGCGCGAGGGGCGAAGGCTTGCAGCCAGGGGAGCAGGCTCGCGAGCTCTCCCGGGGCGCGCAGCTCGAAGCGCAGCGGGCCCTCGCCCGGCGGAGGCGCGCCGCAGACGACGAGCACCGCGCCCTCGGCCCGCCGCAACGCCCAGCGCGCGAGCGGCTCCCGCGCGCGCTCGCAGAGCACGACCCGCAGCGTGGGCGAAAACGACGCCAAGGCCTCGGGGGCCGCGACGCCAGCGAGGGCTTCGGCGTGAGCCCAGTCGAGCTCCGCCGCCACCGCGTGCGCGCGCGCGGCGTCCTCTGCCACGATCCGCGAGGCGGCGGGAGGGTGGGCCAGGAGGCCGCGCAGCCAAGCCAACTGCTCGGGCCGCGGCGCGCGCCCGAGCAGCTCGACCCGCTCCAGCCCGGCGAGCCTGCCCGCGCGCTCGAGGGGCTCGCGGCGAATGAAGCCTGCGCTGCTGATTGCCATGCGCGTTCCTTCGCGGGCCTAGTGCCCGGCCCCGACCAGGGCCGGCTCGGGCTCGGGGGCAGGGCTGGGCTGGGCCACGCCGGGGAACGCCGCGGCGAGGTGCTCGGGGCGCGCGATCTCGACCTGCCCGCCCGATGCCTCGTAGCCTTCGCGCCAGGACTCGAGGGCGGCCCAGCCAGCGTGGTCCATGCTCTCGACGTGGAGCTCGATCACGACCCGCTGGCCCGGAGTCAGCTCGCGCAGGCACTCGGTCAAGCGCGGGACCGCGAGGAAGGTCAGCGCGCCGCTGATCGTGACGCGCTCACCCTGAACCTCGATCTGGACCTTGCCCAGGCTCCACACCAGGCGCAGGAGCGCGCAGGCGAAGCCGATCGCGACCCCAGCCAGGAGGTTCACGAACACGACCCCGCCCACGGTGATCAGGTAGAGCGGGAGCTCCCCGTGCTCGCGCAGGTGCTTGGCCTCGCCGAGGTTCACCAGGCGCACACCGATCAGCACGAGGAGCGCGGCGAGCACCGTCTTGGGGATCGACTCGACCACGAAGGGCAGCGCGCCCACGAACAGCAGGATCCACACGCCGTGAAGGATCGCCGACCCGCGGGTCTTGGCTCCGGCGCCAATGTTCGCGGAGCTGCGCACGATCACGCCGGTGATCGGCAGTCCGCCCAGGAGGCCCGAGACGGTGTTGCCCACGCCCTGGGCGAAGAGCTCGCGGTCGAGCTTGGCCGGCTTCCCGCCGTGCAGCTTGTCGGTGGCCACCGCGCACAGGAGCGACTCGACGCTGGCGATCAGGGCCAGGGCGAAGGCCGCCTGGATCACGGCCAGCAGGCCCAGGTGGCTCGGCCACACGGGCAGCCCGATCGCGGCCAGGAGGTGTCCGCCGTCGCCCACGGGAGCCTGGGGTCCGTCGGGCAGGACCTCGCCGCTGGCGCTGATCGCGTGCACGTGGTCGTCGGCCACGAGGCTGATGCGCTCGAGCCCGTCGACCCACGCCAGGGAGACCAGGGTGCCCACGACCACGGCCACCAGCGGCGCGGGGACCTTGCGCAGGGAGGCGAACTTCAGCCGCGGCCAGCCGATGAGCACGACGAGCGCGATCACGCCGATCCCCAGCGAGAGCAGGTTCGGGCTGGCCAGCTGGGAGGGCAAGTCGCGCAGGTTGGCCAGGGCCGAGCTCTGGGGGTTCCCGCCGAGGACGACGTGCACCTGGCCGAGGGCGATCAGGATCCCGATCCCGGCGAGCATGCCGTGCACCACGGCCGGAGACACCGCCAGGGAGAGCCGGGCGACGCGCAGCGCGGCGAAGGCGATCTGCATGACCCCCGCGAGCACGATCACCGCGCACACCATGCGCCAGTTGCCCTGCATTTGCTCCGTGAGCCCAAACACCAGCACGACCAGGCCGGCGGCGGGGCCGCTGACCTGGAGCGGGGCGCCGGCGATCGAGCCGACCACGATCCCGCCGACGATGCCTGCGATCAGGCCGGCCATGACCGGCGCGTTGCTGGCCAACGCGATCCCCAGGCACAAGGGCACCGCGACGAGGAACACGACCAGCGAGGCCGAGAGCTCGCGCAGGGCGCCTCCGGCGGGGGGGGCTGCCGCGGGGCTAGCAGGCTCAGGCGAGGCGGGGGGGGGGGTGTTCACGGATCCTCCAGGTCCGATCCGGTGCACACCAAAGACCGGACGTAAGTCGAGCAAGGGCAGCGCGCGGCGTGACGGTTTGCCACACGGGCGGCGCCGGCGCCCGGTGCAGGCGAGGCAAAGCGTCACGGTGCTGGAGGGTCCGCGCCTGGCTTACCCGTCGTCGTCGGCTGCGGGCTCGGCCAGGCGCCAGCGCTCGAGCTTGCGGTAGAGCGTGCGCCGGTCCAGCCCCAGCACCTTGGCCGCGAGGGTCTTGTTGCCGCCGACGACGCGCATGACGTGCTCGGCGTAGCGGCGCTCGAGCTCCTCCAGGGTCGGGAGCAGGTCCGGATCGTTCCCGAAGGGGGTGAGGTGCAGGACCTCGCGCTCCTCGGTCTCCTCGATCGCCGCGAGCTTGGGAGGCAAGTCGCCCTTGCGGATCTGCTCGCCGGCGCAGAGCGCGAACGCGCGCTCTACGCAGTTGCGCAGCTCGCGGACGTTGCCCGGCCAGTCGTAGCTCAAGAGCGCGCGCGCCGCGTCGGGCGCGAGGTGCAGCGGCGGACGCCCGCGCTCCTCGCACAGCTCGGCGAGGAAGGCCTCGGCGAGCTGCACCGCGTCGCCCCCCCGCGCGCGCAGCGGAGGCAGGTCCACGCGGATCACGTTCAGGCGGAAGTAGAGGTCCTCCCGGAAGCGCCCGTCCTCCACCGCGGCCTCGAGGTCGCGGTGGGTGGCCGCGAGCAGGCGCACGTCGACGCTGCGCTCCTTGTCGCTGCCCACCGGACGGACCTTCCCGTCCTGGAGCACGCGCAGCAGGCGCGCCTGGAGCGAGAGCGGCATGTCGCCGACCTCGTCGAGGAAGAGCGTGCCCCCGTGGGCCTCGAGGATCAACCCGGCCCGGGCGCGGGTGGCGCCCGAGAACGCGCCCTCGAGGTGCCCGAAGAGCTCGCTCTCGAGCAAGCCCTCGGGGAGCGCGGCGCAGTTGATCGCCACGAACGCCGCGTCTCGCCGCGGCCCCCACTCGTGCACCGCGCGCGCGGCGAGCTCCTTGCCGCTGCCGGTCTCGCCGCAGATCAGGACCGAGCTCTCGGTCGCGCTGACGCGCTCGAGCAGGCCGAACAAGCGCTGCATGGCGGGGCTCTCGCCGAGCAGGCGCCCGAAGCCCGAGCGCGCGGCGCGGGCGCGCTCGAGCTCGGCGACCTGCAGCTGCAGGCGGCGGCGCTCGTGGGCGCGGCGGAGCACGAGGGCCAGGGCCTCGGCCTCGATCGGCTTGGTGAGGAAGTCGTAGGCGCCTGCCCGAATCGCCGCGTAGGCCGAGGCTTGGCTGCCGAAGGCGGTCAAGACCACCACCGGGAGCTGGTGCCCGCGGGCGAGGACCTCCGCGCAGAGCGCGTTGCCGCTCATGCCCGGCATGTTCAAGTCGGTGAGCAGCACGTCGAAGCTCTCGGCGTCGAGCAGCTCGAGGGCCCGCGCGGGGCGTCCGCAGGCCACCACCTCGAACCCGTGGCGGGAGAGCGCCGTCTCCAGGTAGTCGCACATGTCAGGGTCGTCGTCCACGGCGAGCACCCGCGCCGCGACCTCGTCCTGCTCCCCGCTGTTCACCGCAGCTCGCTCCTCGGGTCGTGAGGCCGCCCCTCGCCGGTCTCGACCCGTGCAGGGTAGCAATCGACGCGGCCGCGGCGGCGGGCAGCGCGGCGGAGCTCGGCTCCGCGTCCGGGCGGGCGGTCGGCGAGGCCAGGGCGCTCCTCAGGAGGACAAGCCTTTGCTGCGACGCCTCTTAGCCCCCAGAGTTTCGGCGCAAGCTCCCAGGGTCTACGTCCGATAAGTGCGGTGGAGCGCGTCTGTGAGTCGTCGGGAATTGGTGCGAGAGATCTCAGGGGTGTCTTGGGGCGGAGTCGGGGTCTACGTGCTGGCGAGCCTGGCCAGCTTCGACGCCGCCGACCTCCCCACGCGCGTCGCCCCCGCGCTGGCCGAGGTCCACAACCTCGGCGGCCCGCTGGGCGCCTACGGGGTGTCGGGGCTGTTGAAGTGGGTCGGGACCGCGGCGACCGCGGCCCTGGGGGTCGGCTGCCTGGCGCAGGCCTGGGCGACCCTGCGTCCGACCCAGCCCGACCTGGCCTCGCGGGGAGACCCGCTGCGCCGCGCGGTGGGCGCGGTGATCGCGTTGATCGCGGCCGCGTCCCTCGAGCGCCTGCTGCGCTCAGGGCCCCTGGGCTCGCTGCTGATCGACGCCTACCCTGCCGGCGGCTACTGGGGGGTGTTCGTCGGCGCCAAGCTGGCCGAGTCGACGGGGCCCCTGTGCGCGGGGCTGCTCTCGGTGGTGGCGCTGGGCCTGGGGATCGTGCTCACCCTGCGCCGCCCGCTCGACGCCTGGTTCCGCGCGCCCCTCGCCCCCGAGGCCGAGTCGACTCCGCCGGCGGTCGAGGCCCCAGCTCAGGAGGCCGAGCTCGAGCCTGCCCCGGTGGCCGCGACCCCGACCGCGACGAGCAGAGGCCCGGTGCGCCTGGCCCCCGTGCGCCAGGCCCTGCCCGCGGTGACCTTGCTCGCCCGCGGCGAGCTGCGTCCGCGCCCCAAGGGCCGCGACAAGCGCTCGCAGCTGATCGAAGACACCCTCCAGCAGTTCAAGGTCTCGGCCAAGGTCGTGGCCGTCGAGGGCGGCCCCGCGGTCACCCTGTTCGCCCTCGAGCTGGGGCGCGGAATCAAGGTCCAGCGGGTCCAGGGCCTGCTCGACAACCTCGCGCTCTCCCTCCGCGTGCCCGGGATCCGGCTCCAAGCCCCGATCCCCGGCACCGGCTGGGTCGGGCTCGAGGTCCCCAACGAAGACTGCGACACGGTCCGCCTGCGTGAGCTGATCGAGCACAAGGGCTGGCAGACGAAGCAGCCGGCGCTCCCGGTGTTCCTCGGGCGCGACTCGACGGGCAAGCCGCTGATCGCCGACCTGGCGAAGATGCCGCACCTCTTGATCGCGGGCGCGACCGGCTCGGGCAAGAGCGTGTGCATGAACGCGCTGATCGTGTCCTTGCTCATGACGCGCAGCACCCGCGACGTGCGCCTGATCCTGATCGACCCCAAGCAGGTCGAGATGACCCCCTACCGCAAGGTGCCGCACCTGATGGCCCCCGTGGTCACCGACATGCGCGAGGCGGGGGCGGTGCTGGCCTGGCTGGTCAACGAAATGGAGGAGCGCTACGGGCACCTCGCCCGCGCCGGCGTGCGCCAGATCAGCGAATACAACGAGCTGAGCGAGGCCGAGCTCTGCAAGCGCCTCGAGTGCACGCCCGAGGCCCTCGCGAACGAGAAGATCCCCACGCACCTCCCGTACATCGCGCTCTTCGTCGACGAGCTCAACGACCTGATGATGATCGCGCAGAAGGAGGTCGAGGCCTCGATCACGCGCCTGGCCCAGAAGAGCCGCGCCGTGGGAATCCACGTGGTGCTGGCGACTCAGCGCCCGTCGGTCGACGTGATCACGGGCGTGATCAAGAGCAACCTCCCCGCGCGGATCGCGTTCCGGGTGGCCTCGAAGGTCGACTCGCGCACGATCCTCGACAGCTCGGGCGCCGACAAGCTGCTCGGCCAGGGCGACATGCTGTTCTTGCCCCCGGGCCGCGGGCAGCCGATCCGCGCGCTGGGGGCCCTGGTGACCGACGCCGAGGTGCGGCGCGTGGTCGACGCGCTCAAGGGCTCGGGGACGCAGTTCCACCAGGGGCTCTTGCACTACGCGCGCACGAGCGCGGCCGGCGGCCGCCCGCGCAGCGGGCCCCGCAGCCGCTCGGCCAGCGGCAAGCAGGACCCGAAGTACCTCGAGGCGGTGCGCGCCGTCCTCGCCCAGGGTCGCGGCTCGGTGAGCCTGATCCAGCGCAAGCTCGAGGTCGGCTACGGCCGCGCGGCGCGCTACCTCGACCTCATGTGCGAGCAGGGGATCGTCGGCCCCGCCCGCGGCGCCAAGCCCCGCGAGCTGCTGATCACCCTCGACGAGTGGGAGCAGGGGCTGGGGCGGCGCGACGCGGCCTGAGCGCCAGTCCCCGCTCGAGCCCCGCGTGAGGGCCGCTGGGCGCGGGCCGAAGGATCCCTAAGCCAAATCCTGGCAATGGCTTATCCGCAGGGTCCGGCCAAGGGCAGACGCCCCCAAAGAAAACCAATTCTTCGGACTTTACGACGCGTTCGCCGTATACTCGCCCACGCCTCGCTCCAGAACGGT
Source organism: Planctomycetota bacterium (assembly GCA_020425635.1). GTDB lineage: Bacteria > Planctomycetota > J058 > J058 > J058 > JAGQRJ01. The sequence continues at coordinate 25,285 of JAGQRJ010000111.1, forward strand.
CTGGGAGCCCGAGAGCACATGAGCACCTCCGGGTGCTGAATGCGGAGCGAATTTCAAAGGAGACTCCCATGTTGAAGAAGATCATTGGCCTGACCGGCTGCGTTGCCCTGACCCTGTGCTTCACCGGCTGCCCGGCCGAGGAGAACAAGGCCCCCACCGCCCCCGCCACCGAGGGCGCGACCGAGGCCGCTGAGGGCGCCGCTGACGCGGCCGCCGACGCGGCGGGCGACGCCAAGGACGACGCCGCCGACGCGGCTGAGGGTGCCACGGACGGCGAGTAGTCCTCAGGACTCCTCGAACCGGCTGCGCCTCGGCGCAGTCGCGTTCAACGATCGAGCGCGGCTCCCGGGTCTCCGGGGTCCGCGCTCGACTCGTGTGGGGGCTCTGCGGGGGCGCTCGAGGGCTGGCGGGGGGAGGCCTCGGCGCGCGCGAGGCCCACACCGAGCAGCACCAAGCCCAGGGTCACGCCGCCGTACTCGCTCCAGTGGGTGGCGAGGGTCCGCCCGATCAGCCCGCGGCTGGTGAGCCCGAGCCCGATCAGGCCCAGCGCCGCGAGCACCCGCCCTCGCCCGCCGAGCACGGCCAGGCGCGCGCCGGCGACCAGCGGCAAGAGCAGGCAGCTCAGGTGGGGCTTGGTCGCCACCGGGGTGATCCAGGGCACCGCGGCGAGCAGGGTCACGGTGCGCCAGCGCACGTCGGCGGCGGCGGGGGCGAGCCAAGCCCAGAGGCTCCAGCCCAGCAGGCTCGCGAGCGAGACCACGCTCCCCCAGCGGTAGGCGACCTCGAGGGGCCATGCCCCCCACAGCCGCCGCAGGGGCTCCCCAGGCAGGGCGACCCCGCTCAGCATGTGCGCCAGCCATGCGCTCAGCGCGGCGTTGGTGGGCATGGGGATCTGGTGGTCGCGGTTGTGGACCGTGATCTCGCTGAGGAAGCGCCACAGGTAGTCGGGGAGGGTCCCCGGCGGGTAGCCCAAGAGCCACAGCGCTGGCGCGCTGAGCAGCACCAGCCCGAGCCCCCAAGCCGCGCTCCAGCCCACGACCCGCCAGCGCCCCCGGAGGAGGTAGCCGAGCACGAGCAGCGCTGGCACGAGCTTGAACACGGTCCCCAGCGCGAGCAAGAGCGTGCCCCGCCTCAGGCGCCCCTGCTCGACCTGGCACACGCCCTCGACCGCGAGGCCGATCGTGAGCAGGTTGGCCTGGCCGTGGCCGAGGTCCGAGAGCACGTAGCGCGCCGAGGCCAGGACCCCCAGCCAGAGCGCGAGCTGGGCGCGGCGCGGCGGCGCGCGCGGCGGCCCGAGCAGCCACCAGGCGTTGGCGTAGGTCCGCAGCGCGACCAGGCCGCAGAGCACGAACCACAGGAAGCGGACGGCGCCGAAGGGGAGCGCGGTCAGCGGCCAGAACAGGAGCGCGAAGGGGGGCAGGTAGAGGTAGCCGGTCGGCTGCTTGGGGTCGGCGCTCTCGGTGCGCTGGTAGAGGTCGAGGCCCGCGCTCAGCCGCGAGGAGGCGTCGTAGAAGGGGCGCAGGTCGCCCTCGTTGGGCGCGTAGAGTCCGTAGCGGGCGGCGAGCACCACGACCGCAGCGCAGGCCAAGGCCCAACCTCCCCACGCGGGGAGCGCGCGAGCGGCGGGCGGAGGTGCGGGCGCGGACATGGGCGGAACGATACCACCCCGCCCGTCAGCGCCCGCGCTTGCGGTCCTTGGCCCGACGCCGCAGGCGCTCCCCAAGCTCGCGCTTGCGGCTCGACTTGCCCGAGCCCGACTTCTTGGTCGGGTGCTTCTGCTGCAGCAGCTCGGCCGACGCGCTCTTGCGCTCCTCCGAGGTGCGCAGCACCAGCGGGATCTGCGGGACCTCGCCCCTGGCCAGGGCCTCCTCGATCTGGCGCACGGGCTCGAGCAGGGCCTCGGGGTCCTGGAAGCGGTCGACGGGCTTCTTGGCCATCATGCGCATGATCAGGCGCTCGGTCGCCACGCTGATCTCGGGGTTGACCTTGCGCGCCTCGGGGACGGGCTCGTTAAGGTGCATGAGCATGACGTGCAGCGGCTGGTCTCCGGGGTAGGGGACCTCGCCGGTGAGCATGTGGTAGAGCGCGGCGCCGAGGGAGTAAATGTCGCTGCGGGTGTCGAGCTTCTTCGCGCCGGTCGCCTGCTCGGGGGAGATATAGGCCGGGCTGCCGACGACGACCCCGGTCATGGTGAGGGTCGACTCCTGGCCGGCGAGCATGGCCAGCCCGAGGTCGGTGAGCTTCACCTCCTGCTGGGGGGTGATCATGATGTTGTCGGGCTTGATGTCCCGGTGCACGATCCCCTGGCGCCAGGCGTGGGCCAGGGCCTCGCCCACGCTCGCGACCACGAACAGCCCGAAGCGCTCGGGGAGCTTGCCCTGCGACTTGATCAAGTCGGAGCCGGTCTGGCCCTCGACGAACTCCATGGCGAAGTAGTAGTACTCGCCCGAGCGCCCGGCCTGCACGGCGCGCACGATGTTCGGGTGCTGCAGCCGGCGCGCGCTCTCGGCCTCGCGCACGAAGCGGTCCACGTGCTCCTGGCTCTCGGCCAGCTCGGGCTTGAGGATCTTGAGCGCGACGATCTCGCCGCTGTCGAGCTTGCGCGCCTTGACCACCGCCCCCATGGCGCCCTCGCCGAGGCGCTCGAGCAGCTGGAACCCGAGGATCGGCCCCTGGTCGGCGCCGCTGCTCGCCTCG